>JAUXFK010000017.1 GCA_030623035.1 Deltaproteobacteria bacterium
CGTTAAGGTATAGTAATTATTGATATTTATTCATTTATTCAAATAAAATTGACTTGACAACCCTTATATAAGCAAGTATAAGTTAAATATCTTTATTTTGCAAATGATTTCTATTTTTAGATAATGTGCCGAAGTGGCGGAACTGGTAGACGCGCTAGGTTCAGGGTCTAGTGGGGGTATCCTCGTAGGGGTTCGAGTCCCCTCTTCGGCACCATTTCTGAGTTTAGCCATCTTAGGGGGCTAACGAGATTTTATGATTTGAATCGTCTTTTCCTCACGATTTGAGTAATTTTGAAGATTCTAAATTCGCTACGCTAGTGTCCATCCAAAAATGTTCATCAAAGACCATACAAATCATTATTCGGCTAAACAGTTAAAAATATCCCATTTATGGATGGAAATTCGCTAAAGATAAAAGGAGAAATGATGTGTCTGATGGATTAGACGTCATTGTCGTCGATGATGACCCAAGTACATGTGAGGTGATCTCAGAAATTATTACCAGCTTCTATACATGGGGCGATGTAATTTCTTTTACAGATGTGAATGAGGCAATATCGTATTGTCTAAATCGTAATTTAGGAGTTGCGATATTTGTAGTGGATGTATTTCTGAAAGGGAAAAGTGGATTTTATTTCCTTGACATTATAGAGGAAAAATTTCCAACAGTTCATGAGGATACAGTAATGATTACCGGTAATGCCAGTGATGATATAGTGGATATGTGCGTGGCATCAGATGTTAATCATTTATTGGAGAAGCCGATTAAGACATATGCATTACAGCTTGCCGTTCGATCTATTGTAGCAAAATATTTAAAATTCACCAAAAGGCTTTTGCAGAACCCTGCATTTGCCGATAGTGTGTCAAAATTTTAACATTTGATGCCGGTTTTTATATCTTCTGTTTTTCAATCCTTTCTTTCCATTTATCTCTTATAATTTCGCTTTAAACAGAATTTCTCTCTGAATAATTCCTTTTTCCGCCATTTAATACGATGATACCCTTAAGAGTGACCTTGCTTATACGTTTTTGTTTCCCCATTTAAATGGTGAAAGTTAGCTGAAAAATAAAATAATTTGACAATGGCTTGTTCTATGAGTAATATGAATAGTATCTATAGTGGGAGATATGGATACGATTAAGTTAAGAGCCAGTTTAAAGACCTCTTTGCTCACCTGTGTTGACCTTTTTAAATCGTTTAAAGTTCGCTTTGCAAAATTTTGGAAACTCGAGTTATTACCCTCAAACGACTTGTAAAACAGCCGTTGTCGTGGTTAATATTTGTTTAATCAGCAGGCTTTAGAGCGTCCTTGAAAGGGCAAATTTACTTTAAACTGATTTTTAAGGCAGTTTGGGTAAGACCAATTTGGAAATAGGATTACTAAGGGGATTGTATGAGTGATTTCTGTCAGAGTGGCATGGTAGCCACTTTTCACAGGCTGGGTAATAATTTTGACATTAATAAGATAGAAGGGGAGCTTTTCGAGATTTCCAAATACAGGGGAATAACCTTGGTACTTCCATCTCTTTACTCCGAACTCCAAAGAAAGGCCCTTAAGGGCATAGTGGAAGAGTTAAAGAAGGTCAAGTATATTAGAGAGATTGTTGTGAGTTTGGGGGATGCGGATGTCAATGCTTTCAAACATGCGAAAGAATTCTTCTCTGTCTTACCACAACGTACGACGATTATATGGGTCGATGGGCCACAAATACAATCACTCTTTAAAGAAGTAAAAGAGAAAGAACTGGATCCGGAAGTCTCCGGTAAGGGAAGGAGTGCCTGGATAGCTTATGGCTATGTTATAGCAGAAAAAGGTAGCAGGGTTATCGCATTGCATGATTGTGATATTCTTACGTATAGCAGGGAGATGTTAAGTCGGTTAATCTTTCCAGTGGCCTCTACAAGACTGGACTATGAATTTTGTAAGGGTTACTATAGCAGAGTTACCAACAAGATGCATGGCCGGGTTACCAGGCTGTTTGTAACACCTCTGATAAATGCCCTCATGAAAATATTAGGGAATATGGACATCCTACGCTACTATGACAGTTTTCGCTATCCATTGACAGGTGAATTCTCGATGATTACAGACCTTGCCCGTATCAATCGTATTCCAGCGGACTGGGGTCTGGAGATAGGCGTACTTGCTGAAATATATAGAAACTGTTCAATAAAAAGGATATGCCAGACAGAGTTATGCGACAATTACGAGCATAAACACCAGGATCTTTCTCCAGACAATTCTGAACTTGGGCTAAACAAGATGTCAATAGACATCGCAAAGTCTGTCTTTAGAATCCTTGCTACAGAAGGTGTCGTATATACACCGGGCTTTTTTAATACCCTACGCGCGGCATATCTAAGGATAGCTCAAGACACCATTCTTCGATATCACGGTGATGCTATAATAAATGGATTGGAATATGACAGACACGATGAAGGGACAGCAGTTGAGATGTTCTCAAACGCTATCCATATAGCTGGAGAAATAATAACCGACAATCCCCTTGGACCCCCGCAGATACCTAACTGGAACAGGGTATTTGCAGCCATCCCAGACTTTCCAGAAAAGCTCCTCAAAGCAGTTCGGGAAGACAACTCTTAGGGAAAGGTTAAATCCCAAAAAGCCTTGCACTTAAAAGGGGTGAAAGGATACGTAGTTTTTTATTTTTTTTAGAAATTGGCCAAGTGCCTAAAATAAAAGGGTAAAATATAGAACCTGTCCTGCGTATAGTGTTGCCGAAACATTCTGCTGCGGGAGGATTCATAAATTGACAGCACAAATCATAAAGGGGATTGCAATTGGATAAGAATGATTTTACTTTGCCGATCTGGTTTTTGGACGTAAGGGGGAGTGATTTCTCTGCACAGGCCAAAAACTGGCAAGAAAGCATCAACGGAAAGATAAAAGAAATCCTGAATAATATAACAACCGGCTGGAAAGAGCCGGTATTGATCAAAACTCATATCGGTGAACCGAGATGCTCTACAAGGATGCTCCCTGAGTACTGCTTGTCATCCGTCGATTATCTCAGGGGCATGGGACTCAATCGGATCTGCTGTGGTGACACTACAGTGGTCTATTCAGGGGAAAGGGGACGTAAAGAAAACATGCATGGGAGTCCCCAGAGATATCTTCGGCTGGCAAAATCGCACGGCTGGGATGAGGATGGGCCATTAAGAGTTCCTTTTGTCATCCTGGATCGCCCGGAAACATGCGTTAAGGGTCTATTTGAGTTTGATGAGGAAGAGGTTTCACTTTTAACCCATCCCCCCAATCGTTTCAAGGAGACATTTGTGGCAGGGGGGTTTCATATTGCCGGTTCGATATTCAACCATGTGCATCTCACTCTGCATGGCCTGGCTCATATAGCCTGTGCAGTAAAAGGGTTGACAATGGGAGGGGCAAGTGCCAGAGGAAAACAGATGATGCACCAATACTATATTCCATCTATAAATAAAGAGATGTGCCAGGGATGTGGTATCTGCATAGAGAACTGCCCTGAGGATGCCTTGAGTTTTGACCAGGAGGGTCTGCCATCCCTGCTGGAGTCCAAATGTATTGGATGTGGTGAGTGTATGGCTGTATGCAGTAATGGGTGCATAGAGATGAAAAGCAAAAAGGTGCTTGACTGGTTTCGCGGGAGGATTACGCTTCCATTTAGGATGGCAGACTATATGGTAGGGATAATGGAGAATCGGTGGAACAGATTGCTCAATATCGTCCATCTGTATAACATCACTAGGAATTGTGACTGCGTTGATGAACCTCAAGAGTCGATGATTGATGATATTGGGTTCCTGATCGGGAAAAATCCCTTTGCCATTGACTTTTTAGCTAGAAGGCTGATTATCGAGGGATTTCAGGACAAGGCAGCCCAGATGAATATGACATTTGAGGCTTTTAAGAAAAAATCAGAAGATGCGAAATTTTTCTTTGAAAATGATCCGGGTGTTGCACCATACGAATATATACAAAAGAATTTCCACATCCCTTCGCAAGTAGAATTGATCAGGGTGGATATGACATGAAATTTCAATTCAAGTTTGGATGGTCGCTCAAAGGGCTTTCTGTCCGGGCAACCGGCTCTTGAGTTTCAAATGTTTCTGTTAAAAGAGATTCCGTATGATACGGCTTGAGGGTGTTACAAAAATCTATAAAGGTGACGTAAAAGGGGTGGAAGATCTGACCTTTCGTTGTCGTGAAGGCGAAACCCTGGCGCTAATCGGCACCAGTGGATGTGGGAAGACAACGACCCTCAGGATGGTTAATCGACTCGTGGATCTCACCAGGGGAAAGATCTGTGTAGACGGTAAAGACATCTACGATTACAGTGTTGTTAAACTGAGACGGAGCATGGGTTATGTTATCCAGTATATCGGGCTTCTGCCCCATCTGACTGTGGCAAGAAATATAAGTGTAGTGCCGGAATTGGAAGGATGGCCAAAAGCCAGGATAAACGATCGGGTGGAATCTTTACTTTATATGGTTGGTCTGGATCCTGAAGTGTACAGCGATCGTTATCCTGTTGAGCTTTCCGGAGGACAGCAGCAGAGGGTGGGAATCGCCAGGGCGCTGGCCGCAGATCCCCCTATCCTTCTTATGGATGAGCCTTTCGGGGCTCTGGACCCGATAACCAGACAACAACTTCAGGATGAGTTTCTCACCCTTAAAGGGAGGATAAAGAAGACAATCGTATTTGTGACCCATGATATTTTAGAGGCCGTAACCCTTGCAGATAGGATGGCTGTGATGAATGAGGGAAGGCTGGTTCAGATTGGAACACCTGCGGATATCATTGAAAAGCCGGCGAATCAATTTGTGAGTGACCTCTTACGTACTCATTATTTTCAGCTTTCTTTGAGTCTTGTTAAGATGGAGGATATGATGATTCGCAATGTGGTGACTCTGGTGGAAGAGGAGGGAGGAGACTTAAAAAAAAGGTGCACGAGTATATTTCGCACTCGGCGAGTCGGTTCTTTGCCTGTTGTTGATCGGAACAGTTGCTATAGAGGGCTGGTTACAAGAACGTCCTTAAGAGATCCTGAGACTCCTGTCATCTATGACTATCCTGCATTGAAGACAACCGATACAGTCGTTATTGCTTTAGACTGCCTGAAGAGAAACCCGTCGCTTGAAATATTTCCAGTGGTGAGTTCTGAAGGTCGATTAAAGGGCTTGGTCAGCCGAAAGGCAATAAGGGAGCATTTCACAGAAAATATCTAAAGAAGGGTAAGGGAGGTATTCTTTGACAATCCTGGAATTTATTATGGAAAGGGGAGATGAGATTATTCTACTTACATTGGAGCATCTGCAATTAACCGTTATATCAATAGGTCTTGCGGTGTTATTTGCTGTACCTACAGGTATATTTCTTACTCGTACTCCAAAGATATCATCTACGGTTATGGGTGTAGTTTCAGCAATACAGACTATCCCAAGCCTCGCCCTTTTTGGGCTTGTCATTCCCGTACTGATGATGTTCGGTCTTCCAATTATTGGATGGGTACCGGCACTTTTGGCCCTTTTCCTATATGCGTTACTTCCCATTTTACGAAATACATTCATCGGTATAAAACAGGTCGATCAAGCAATGATAGAGGCGGGAAAGGGGATGGGAATGACGAATGGACAGATATTATGGAGAGTGGAACTCCCTCTGTCGTTGCCTATCATAATGGCAGGAATCAGGACGTCAACTGTTATCAGTGTCGGTATCGCTACCCTGGCTGCTTTGATTGGAGCAGGTGGTCTGGGTGAGCTGATCTTTAGAGGTCTTAGGACGATCAATTATAAACTGATGCTGGCAGGTGCCATTCCAGCGGCCTCACTCGCCCTCCTGCTGGATTTTGCCCTTTCACTGGCAGGAAGGCTTTTGACACCAAAAGGGTTGAAGATCGCAAGATGAAACGTCCGTTTTGAACGGGCAACAGCCTTTCAATGGACGAAAATGACGGGGGATAGGCTATGAGAAGGCTATGGACAATTATTGGGAGCGTTACATTCATCGTCCTGACTGTAATCATAATCGTGTTAATGGATGTGAATAGAGAAGAGGGGGGTAAACCAGAGAAAAGAATCACCATAGGGTCTAAACATTTTACTGAGCAGGAGATAATCGGTGAGATTATGGCCCAGGCCATAGAGAATAACACAGATATCCATGTGCAAAGAAGGTTTAACCTGGGCGGAACCATGGTATGCTTCAACGCACTGAAATCCGGGGATATCGATCTCTATGCAGAATATACTGGAACCGGCCTTGTAAATATCCTGAAGAAGAAGACCATGAATGACCCTGAAAGGGTATACAGTACTGTAAGGGATATTTTTAAAAAGGAATACGGATTGGACCTACTCAAGCCCTTTGGCTTTAATAACACGTATACCTTAACCATGAGGAGGGATCATGCCGGCGAACTCGGTGTGGATAAGATAAGTGATCTTTTACCTTATGCCAAAATGCTGCAGGCTGGATTCGATGCTGAGTTTTTAGAGAGAACCGACGGTTATCCAGGCCTGGTGAGAAGATACGGTTTTGAATTTCGAAAAAGGCCGAAGCAGATGGATCCAGGGTTAATGTATAAGGCCTGCGCTGAAGGGGGGGTTGATGTAATCGATGGATTTGTCACCGATGGTCGTATACGAGCATACGACCTGGTAGTTCTGAAGGATGACAAGTCTTTTTTCCCGCCATACTATGCAGCTCCCCTGATAAGAAGTGAGGTTGTAAAGAAATATCCTGAAATCAAGGATGTACTCAATAACCTGGCATGGACAATATCGGATAAGATTATGCAGAGACTCAACTACAGGGTGGACAAGGAAGAGGATAGTGCATCTAAAGTGGCAAAGGGGTTTCTTCTGGAAAAGGGGCTGATAGGAGAGTAAGGTATGGAAGTAATGCGGAACATGAATCCAGAGGTAAATATCGAGGATGCAAAGAGGCTTCTCGGTATAAGAAAGAACAACACCCTGTCAGCAAAGATGCAAAGGAAGTTGGATAAGTATCGAAAGCGCATATATGAAATTATGACACCCATGTTGCTATATACAACAAGGGATATCGAAAAGATAGATAAAGAAGGAGTTTTGATATGTAATCAACTCTTCCTTAAGAGTAAGAATCTTGCCATGGCATTGACCGGAAGTCAGGAATTGGTCGTCTTTATCGGAACTATCGGCCAACCAGTGGATATGGAGGTTAAGGGGCTTATGGAGCAGGGAAAGATCGTTGACGCCTATTTCCTCGACACCATGGGGTCGGTAGCAGTAGAAGGTGTAGTAGATGGATTCCAAAGGGATTATGAGACAAAACTGGTTTCGAATAGAAGGAGGACAACACTGAGGTTCAGCCCTGGCTACTGCGATTGGGACTTACAGGAACAGAGAAAGATATTCTCTATCCTCGATTCAAAATCAATAGGCGTAAGTTTAAAACCAAAGTTTAAAATGGAACCCGGCAAGACGATATCCGGTGTCTTTGGGATCGGCGATACGGATACACTTGGGGAAAAACCCTTTAATCCCTGCAAGATTTGTACTAAGAAGAACTGTATTGCCAGGAGATAAGTGACATTAAAAAAGGGTATTATTTTAGCCCTATGAAACAGAAAGCACTGGCCGAGCTTCAACGGCAATCAAATTTTAACCCCTGCAGAACTCGCATCTTAGTGAGCATAAAGAAAGAACAGCATCCAGCTATTAAATTCAGCTGATAAGCTTTGGAACGATTAACATCCTAGAATAACAAGGCTTCTCCCCTGTTCTTTCTTAACGCTCACTAAGATACTCAAACAGTTGCATGGATTAAAATTTGACCACCGTTGAAGCAACTCTTTTCAAGAAGCTAAACTGTTATAAAAAAGATAGATCGGAGGTTTTAAAAATTGAGGAAAGGTATTGAAGGAGGGGCATACAGGCCTCTTAATGATGAAGACATAACAAAGATACATGAGACAGCGATGCGCGTATTTGAAGATGTAGGGGTTCAGGTAAATTCCGAAAGGGCATTGAAGCTTTTCAGTGAGAACAACTGCCAGGTGGACTTTCCAAGCCAGACTGTTAAGATGCCGAGAGAATTGGTTATGGAGTTTATAGGAAGGGCACCCAATGAGGTGATTTTATGTGGGAAGGATTCAACACATGATATTGTCCTGGGTGGTAAAAAGGTTCACATGGGAACAGGGGGGACCGCCCTTTATGTCGTAGATACGGATACAGGAAAAAAGAGGCCTTCAACACTTGAAGACGTTAAGAATATAGCCCGTTTGGTAGATGCCCTGGAAAATATACATTTTTTTATGCTTTCTGTATATCCGAATGATCTTCCAACAAAAGATATAGATGTAAACAGGTTCGGCACAGGCCTCAACTTCACACAAAAACATGTGATGGGGGGGGTTTATACCCTCGATGGCGTAAGGAATGTCATAAAGATGGCGGAGATGATAAGCGGCTCTCCGGATAGGCTTAGGGAAAGACCAATTATATCTATGGTTACATGTGGTGTGAGCCCTTTTAAGATGGATGAGCACTACAGTGACCTTACGATGTGCGTTGCAGAGGCAGGCATACCGGTAGTTACACCTGCAGAACCCCTGTGCGGAGCCACTGCACCGGTGACCCTGGCTGCAAATCTCGTTGTCCTGAATGTGGATAGCCTTATGGGCGTTATCTTGACCCAGCTTGTAAACCCTGGAACCCCTGTGCTTTATGGATGTGTTTCCAGTCTCGTAGATATGAGAGACATGAAATACTTATCCGGCGCTATTGAGATGGGCCTTTTGAATGCCGGTGCTGCCCAGTTGGCTCGTTTTTATGATCTTCCCCACTATACGACTGCCGGAATGTCCGATTCAAAGACCAATGATGCCCAGGCCGGTTATGAGTCTGCCTTAACAGGACTGTTGGTAGCACTGGCTGGAGCAAATTATATCCACGATGCAGCAGGATTTCTGGAGTTTTGTCTGTCTGCAAGTTATGAAAAATACGTGATCGACAACGAGATAATCGGTATGATCATGCGCGCAGTAGAAGGGATTAAGGTGACAGAGGAAACTCTGGCGTTTGACCTGATCAAAAAGGTAGGCCCAGGAGGACATTTTGTTGCCTCACCCCATACCAGGAGACATATGAGAAAGGAACAGTATCGTCCGATGTTAAGCGACAGGGAAAATCGGGAGAAATGGGAAGAAATGGGTTCACTCACTGCCAGTGACAGGGCAAGAAAGAAGGTGTTTTCAATCCTTGATGGACCTGAACAGAGGTATATACCCAAAAAGGTTCGTAAAAAGATAGTAGAAGAGATCCCGGGGATTTCTTCTGAAATAATGTGATCCGGCCTTTCCTCTTAATAGAAGAAGAGATTAGCAGTTGTAAGTAAAGGAGCAAGAATGATAACGATTGGCGAATGCATTAATTCCACCTCAAAGAGGGTGAGTAAAGCTGTAAAGGAGAAAGATGAAGAGTTTCTGCTGGAACTGGCCCGATCACAAAGTGAGGCGGGTGTTGACTATATAGGGGTAAATGTGGGGACAGGACGGGGCTCTATTGAGGAAGAGGTTTCCGATATAAAGTGGCTTGTGGGATTGATACAGGATAACATCGATGGGGCAATCTGTATTGACAGTTCAGACCCTGCTGTAATCACTGCCGGTATGGAGGTGAGGGGGGATAGACCCACCATGATAAACTCTGTAAAGGCGCAAAAGAAAAATATGGACATCATACTCCCATTGGCTAAAGCAAAGGGTGCCCCATTAGTCGGGTTGGCCATGGATGACACTGGAATCCCCTCAACAGAGAGCGGCAGATTAGCGGTGTGTGAGATACTGATAAATGGTCTTAGAGAAAACGGTATCCCCCTTCATCAACTTTACATAGACCCCATTGTGATGCCTATAAGTACCGGTGATTCCCAGGGATTGACGACCTTAGAGACATTAAAGAAGATCAAGGAATCTTTTCCTGAGGTTAAGACCGTCTTGGGCCTTAGTAATATATCTTTTGGTCTGCCGGGAAGAACCTTTATTAACCAGGCGATGTTATCCATAGCAATGTATCTTGGGTTGGATGCCGTTATCATAAATCCATTGGATCAGAACCTGGATCGGGTTATAAAGGCTACCGAGGCGATAATGGCCAGAGACCGTCGCTGCCGAAGATATTTGAAGGCATATAGAAAAAAGTAAATAAAAATACAGCGCAAGTTTTCACAGTCTGTTTGAAAGACCTCTTTCAAACAGACTCTTCAAGGTGATGTCCAGAACTCGCGCTGTAGTGATAAGAAAGGAAAGTAAATAATGGAAGAGACATACAGGTCAGGGACTCTCATTAAACCATACGAGAGACTCTCTAAAGAACAGGTCGAGTTGATAGATAAGACCTCTTTAGAGATTTTGAATGACCCTGGGATAAGCTGTTATAATGAAGAGGCCGTGGATCTGTTTACAAAGAACGGGGCAAAGGCAGAAAAAGGCAATGGTTTTTGGAACTTGAGAGTGCCTGAGAAAGTGGTACGTGATGCTGTAGAAAATGCCCCTTCCAGGGTTAAGTTGGGTGCCAGAAAAGAGGAGAACGCGTTGCTACTCGATGCAAAAGTGCCATTGATCTACTTTGGAAGCGGTTCAGAAGCCAATACATGGCTCGATGTTGAGATGGAAAGGTTTAAAAAGGTGGGAGGAGACATGGAGGTAGATATCCCCCAATTCAAGACCTGCCGGGGCAGTGTTTCTCTCCTGTGTCGAGCAGCCAGAATCTCTGAGCAACTGGAACATCTGGACTTTTTTATCCGTCCTGTGAACATACAGGATGAAGGCATAACAGAAGAAAACCATGATGTAAACAAGTTTTTTGCCTCCTTAAACAATATAACGAAACATGTTCAGGCAGGGCTTACATCTTTGAATCAACTTGATAATGTAATAAAGATGGCGGAGATTATCGTTGGAGGGAAGGCGAACCTGAGAGAAAATCCTATTATATCCTTCATTACATGCCTTTTTAAAAGCCCTCTACAGATGGTAGAAGATACCACCCAAAAGTCGATAGAGGTTGTCAAAAGAGGGATGCCACTCGTGATATCAAGTTCTCCCCAGGGAGGATCTACCGCACCGATAAAAGAGGCAGGAATGATCGCTCAGATCAATGCAGAAATTCTGTGTGGTATTACCCTTGCTCAACTGGTCAGTGAGGGCGCTCCGGTTCTCTATGGAAGTGTCCCGGTCCGTTCCCGTATGGACGATCTCCACGACATGTATGGAGCACCGGAGACCGCTCAGTATAATTTAGATTGTGTCCAGATGGCCCGTTATTATGATATTCCCTGCTATTCTACAGCAGGGGTGGCAGATTCAAAAGTGCCGGGTATAGAAGCCACTGTTGAAAAACTGTTCAGCCATCTTTCAGTCGCAACAAGTGGGGCCCAATATATCCATTACGCCTTCGGCCTGCTGGATCGGACCAACACATTTTGTCCGGTACAGGCTGTACTCGATAACGAACAGATCGGTTCTATAAAACGTTACTTACGCCTTCCCATGGTTTCACAGTCAGACTGTGAGGAAAGTCTTAAGCAGATTAAGAAGGTTATGGCATCCTCTAACCGTCTATATGCTCGTTTTGTGCGTAAAGAACTCCATCTCGGCAATGTTTCTCAGCCTTACCGCTTTGAAAGCAGGGATATGGAAGACAGGGTAATCTCAAAAGCCTTGAAAAGTTTAACGGAACTGGAGGAGCGCCCGCGCTCCAGGTTACCGGATGAGACCGTGGACGAGATATACGATTGTATACCCGGCATTTTATCCTGTATCAGAGATATATAGAGATTAATATTGAAAAGGAGGATTAATGGAGAATAAAGAAATAATAGAAAAAATTCGATTTAATGTTGTTCAGGGAAGATTGGAGAAAGAAGACGAAGGCTACGATGAAGGGCTGGAAGGCCAGCCGGCAGTAAAAGAGCTGATTGAAGAAGCGATTCAATCCAAAGTAGACCCCAAGTCTATTATTACCGCAGGTCTGTCTGTAGGGATGGAGGAAGTGGGAGAACGCTACGAGAAAGGCGAGTATCTGATCCCGGATATGCTTGCATCAGCCGAGGCTGTGGGTATGGCTATGGATATCCTGGCTCCACACCTTTCTGCTGCTGATGTTCATGGTAAAGGTAAATTTTTAATCGCTACGGTGGAGGGGGATCTGCATGATATCGGTAAGAATATAGTGGCGATTATGTTAAAGGGCGCAGGTTACGAGGTAATAGATCTGGGAACCGGTGTTGCCACGGAAAGGATAGTAGATATCGTCAAGGAAGACCCGCCTGATTTTTTAGGGCTTTCTGCTTTGTTGACAACCACTATGGACGAGATGAGGAAGGTGATAGAAAGGATGCAAGAGGAGAACCTCGATTCAAGGGTTAAGGTGTTTATCGGTGGAGCACCTACCTCAGAGGATTTTGCAAAGAGGATCGGGGCATACGCATACTGTAGGGATGCCTTTCATGCCCTGGACATATTAAAAAAGCTGGAAGGATAACCGAAGAGGATGGAGGAGGAAAATGACTGAAAAGAAAGCGTATACCGATGCCTACAGGACCGGAAGATACGAGAAAGTAACAGGGCTGGAGGGGAAGTACGATAATGTCAGGCGATTCTGGGAGGATGATATAACCCGAATCTTTTTGAGACCCTTTCTCAGGAAGATGGTAGAGAGAAAACAGGGCAGGTTGGAGAGGTTGAGAATCCTCGATTTGGGCTGCGGTTCCGGGGATGGATATGAGCTTTTAATGGACGTAACGGATAGGGACCCTGGTATATACGAACACCAGGTAAATGTGATATCTCCGGAGATTCTTAGCCTTTACGTAGGTATTGATATCAATCCATCTCTTCTGAGGCAGGCTGAAGACATCTTTTCTGGAAATGACAAGATGGTTTTCATGCAAGAGAATTTTTCTAAAGGACTGCCGGTTAAAGACAGCGAACCTCCTTTCGACATATATTTCACATCGTACGGTACCCTTGCGCATAATACGGATGAAATAACAATCAACATTTTAGCGGATATTGCCCAGCACGTTAAAGACTATGGTCTCATCATCTGTGATTGGCTGGGACGCTATTCTTACGAATGGCAGGATCTTTGGGAGGCCCCCGCGCAGGAAGAGACGTTCATGGATTACAAAATATCTTACATCTTTCCCGAAGAAGAGAGAAACAATTCCGAGATAGACTCCTTTCCTCTTCGGCTCCTCTGTAAAGACGAGGTAATGAAGATCGTTAAAGAGGCTTCTCGCAAGGCGGGTGTGAAGATCACTACCGGTGTTCTTTTTGACAGATCAATCTTTGTCGGCAGGCACATGGACACATGTGATTACAATTGCAATTGTCCGAAGATGCGAAGGGCAGTCAGCTCCCTGTTTGAATGGAATCTGAGAACCGATCTCCAGACTCTTTTGCTCGATTACATTCCAAAGCAGGGGTTTGATCAGCTAAACAGTTTCTTCGAGACCTATTCTCTTTCCTGGAATGCATTGATAAAATATGCGATCCAACTCCTTTCTAATTATGACGGCAAGACGCAAAAGGTGAAGGACGCACCGAAAGTCCCTTCTTATTACCCGGATTTTTTAAAGGAGTTACTGGCAATTCTCTATCAGGTCATAGAGGGAGCGGGAAGTGTCCCATGGGGCGACCCTCGTGCCAATATTATAGAACCCATTTTGGGCTATGCCCTTCGCAGTCTGGAGATGAATATGCAAAGCGGGTACGGTTATGGACATGGACTTGTTGGTGTATTTGAGGTTAAAAAGTAAGGTTATATACACATTGCCTTAAAAAAGATTCATTGACTTTGTATTGTATATTGACTAGAATTTCGTTTTATAAACGGTTGAGGAGAGGTTAATGAACAGTATCGTACTATTATACGGCTCTGTTATCCCTGGTTTTTTGGATAGAGTCCTCAAGGGAGGAGTGGGTGAGATCGTCCTTAATGCAGGGCCAATGGTTCAGTTTGTTTTGGTGATTTTACTATTCTTCTCTGTGGTTTCTTGGGCGATAATATTTGAGAAATTGAGATCGTTAAGGCGGGCGGACCGTGAATCCAAAAGTTTTCTCGATGTTTTTTGGAAGCGTAAAAACCTTTCTGTTATATTTGAAGAGTCAAAGAAAATGAGAAGCAGCCCTATAGCTGAGGTATTTCAGGCCGGGTATATTGAAATGAGCAGGTTAGGCAAAGTCAAATCCGATCCTGATAAGGCAGGAAATCCTGGAAGTATTGGCTCAATCAGTACGGAACTTGGCGGGGTCGATAATGTAAGTAGGGCGTTGAGACAGGCTATAAGTATTGAATCAAGAAAGTTAGAGAAGGCCATTCCTTTTCTGGCTACGACTGGAAGCACCTCTCCTTTTATCGGACTCTTTGGAACCGTATGGGGAATAATGGATGCTTTCAGAGGCATAGGGATTAAGGGGTCTGCCAGTTTGGCCGTAGTTGCTCCGGGGATATCCGAGGCATTGATAGCTACTGCCGCAGGGTTGGCTGCTGCCATACCTGCTGTTGTGGCATACAATCACTACCTGAACAAGATCGGAATAATAACCTCTGATATGGAAAGTTTCTCTTCGGAATTCATAAATATTGTAGAAATGCATTTTTTAAAGAAGGTAGATTGAACCTATTTTTTAAAGCTTAGATCATGAATAATCAAACAAAAGAAAAGGGCTTACTCTCTGAAATAAATGTTACCCCTTTCGTTGATGTGATGTTGGTCCTTTTGATAATTTTTATGGTGACTGCTCCTATGTTACAGCAGGGTATTGATGTGGATCTTCCAAAAGCTGCTGCAAAAGATATTTCTGCCGGTAATGAGAAATTGGTCTTGACGATTACCCAAAAAGAGAAGATATTTATCGACGAGCATCCCATAGAACTCTCTGGGTTGAAAGAGAGGTTAGAGAAGATATACCAAAATAGAACCGATAAAGAGATCTTTTTGAAAGCCGATGAAAGGGTTTCATATGGTTTTGTTGTTAAGACAATGGCTGAGATTAAGAGGGCGGGAATAGAAAGGCTAGGGATAATTACCAAACCTCAAGAAGAAAAGAGATGAGTTTTTTTCGCAGAGGAATCCTAAGAGATGGTACTTCTCTAGAGGAATTAAAGAAGATGCTTTTACCATCAATCCTCTTTCATTTAGCCTTTGTTGTTCTTCTGATTACCGTTCAGAATTTCCATTTAAAGAAGATCTCCTACCCTGCGACCTATATGGTTAGACTCGTATCTGCTCCGGCAAAGAGGCCTTTAGAGATAAAAAGTCCGTGGATAACCAAAGAGGTCGGAGAGATTGAGCGAGTCAAAAGGAGTGTAAAGCCGGAATCCATAAAGAGGATAGCGAAAGGGACCTCTATTATTGAAAAGAAGACAAAAAAAAAAGAGTCTCTTTCCAAAAAGATTTCAAAAAAGAGGGTTAAAAGGGAAGAATCGAATCGGGAGATTAGAGAAGCGATATCCAGGATAAAAGGAGAGGTCAGAAGCCAAAAAGATAGGATGAAAGGCGCTTTGTCCTCTGGGGCCAAAGGTGAGGTTTTTGCTTCAGAAAATGCGGGTCTGAGAAATAAAATATACTACACGATGATTTGGGGTAAGATAAAGGGAAACTGGATATTGCCGGAGGGGCTTATCGGAAGAGAGGATGGGTTAGAGGCGGTTTTGTCTTTTAAGATTCGAAGAGACGGGGATGTAGAGCATATTAAATTTGAGAGGTCTTCAGGTAACATATATTTTGATAAATCGGTTTTGCGGGCAATAGAGAAGGCTTCCCCCCTTCCATCTCTACCTGAACAACATAAGGGGGAGTATCTCGATGTTGGGGTTCGGTTTCACCAGAGTGAAACCGATTTATAGATCCTGGGTTGAGCGGTTCACCGTTCACGGTTCCCGGTTGAAGATCCCTAACCGGCGCAAAACAAAAAGATTATCCCTCAATAAGGGAGACATGTATGTTTCATCCAATGGGTGAAAAGGGCTAATCTGAGTATTGTGTTATAAAGTGAGGGATATCAATAGATTATAACCATTGAACCTTGAACCCCTGGCCCGGACCTGGCTTCCCTGGCTCATTGTAGAGCACCTGGGATATTTTCAGCATAGTTAATGATGGGAATGCATGGTAAACAGCGCCAGGGCAGGCCTGAACCTGGAACCGCTCAGTTTAGGTAGATATAGCGTTATGAATCAATAATCAACGAATACTTTTTTCGGATAAACAGCTTTCTTCAATGAGAAAATCAGCAGCGTTTTTTATTTTTTTTCTGATCCTTTATTTGTGTCATTTTAGATTTGCTTATGCTAAAGTATACATAGATATAGATTCTCCTTCATTTAAAAAGTTTCCGATAGCCGTAACACATTTTGGAAATCTTGGTGAAGCTGTTGACAGGGAGGGTATCTCAAAGGAGATTTATGAGGTACTTACGCAGGATTTAGAAGTCTCTGGCCTTTTTAACCTGATAGACCCTTCATACCTTTTAAAGACTCCTGAAGATTCAGAATCCGGCAGCAAAGATAGGATTAATTTCAGGGATTGGTCTTTAATCGGTGCCGAGGCGCTGATTAAAGGTAACTTCTTTTGCAATGGCCAGATTATAGAGATAGAGGCAAAACTCTACGATATTTTTCGTGGTCATTTTGTCATGGGAAAGCGTTATGTAGGAAAAAGAAAAGACATTCGAAGGATAATCCATAGATTTACAGACGAAGTCTTATTTAGTTTTACCGGTGAAAGAGGGGTGTTTGATACAAAGATCGCCTTTGTTTCAGATCGATTGGGTAACAATGAGATTTATACGATGGATTTTGACGGGTATAATGCAACGAAGATCACTGACCATAAATCGATTGTACTATCACCCAGTTGGTCAACCAAAGGGAAAAGGATTGCATTTACATCCTATAAGAGAGGGAATCCTGATATCTATATTAAAGACCTTGCTACGAGTAGAGAGAGTAGAATTTCTCATCATAAGGGTTTAAATATTGCCCCAGCCTGGTCGCCGGATGGTGAAAGGTTGGCTGTAACCTTGAGCAAAGACGGGAATCCTGAGATATACGTAATCGATAAACACGGAAACGAACTGAAACGATTAACGAATCATTGGGGCATAGATGTATCTGCAGCCTGGTCGCCTGATGGCAAAAAGATCGCCTTTGTCTCGGATCGATCCGGAAAACGAAATATTTATATAATGGATTCTCAGGGTGATAAGGTGAGGAGGTTGACTTTTGAGGTAAATTACAGTGATTCTCCAGATTGGTCTCTAAAAGAGGAAAGGATTGTTTTTTCTTCTTTAAACGATGGATATTTCGATATATATACAGTTAATTCCGATGGATATAATCTAAAAAGACTCACTTCAAATTCAGGTAATAATGAGGACCCATCATGGTCTCCGGATGGCAGATATATAGCATTTACATCGACCAGAGATAAAAATAGGAGCGTTTATATAATGAGGGCAGACGGAAGCGGACTCAGAAGGTTGGAGGCATTCGATGGAGATCAGTTTAATATATCCTGGTCTCCAAGATTTTGGTGAGGAGTCTTATTGGTTTTTTAACAATATTAAATAAATATAAGGAGGAAGGAAATGTTTAAAAGGTTGTCGATTAATTTTTTGGTTATTGTATTGATGTTGTCTCTCTCTTTTTGTTTAAGTTCATGTGGGAAAGATGCGGTTAAGGAAGATGCCTTATATGAAGAAGTAATACCACTCGTACCGGAAGAACCGGAGATTTTACCAGGAGAAGTATCAGAACAGGAGAAGGCATTAACAGAGGAACAGTTGAGGGAAGAGGCATTGGCCGAACAAAGAGAGATAGAGGAGGCTGCAAGGAGAGAAGCCCAGATGAAAGAAGAGTTTGAGAATGTGGATGTCCACTTCGATTTCGATCAATTTTCGCTGACTGTAGAAGCGAGAGAGGTATTAGCAAAGAAGGCCTCTTGGCTCCTGGATCATCCTGATATCAATGTTGAGATTGAAGGTCATTGTGATGAGCGGGGAACCAATGAGTATAACCTGGCTTTGGGTGAACGCAGAGCGTACACTGCAAAGAAGTATCTGGTTGCTGCAGGAGTTGAAACAAAGAGGATCCCCACCATCAGTTATGGTGAAGAAAGGCCTTTGGATACAGACTACAATGAAACTGCATGGGCAAAAAACAGAAGGGCTCACCTAAGGATACTTTCAGATTAAATTGCTTTTGTTGAGGAGGATATTCTTGGCTTGTAAAGGTTTTAAGGCACTGTGCTGTCGAATGAGGCATATTTTAATACTGGCCTTTGTATCGTTTATACTTTTCTCTTTTGGATGTGCGACCAAGAACGAGGTGACCAAGCTTGAAAGAGGCCAAAGAATGATAAAAAGGGAGCTCAGTGCCTTCATTGAGGAAGTATCTCGGTTCAGCAAACATACTCAGGATAAAACCGGGGAAATTGAGAAGTCTCTTAAACCCTTGAAGAAGGGATTGGCCGATACAGGTGCACAATTAGATAACTTACAGGTTGAGTTTCAATCCTTAAGAGGAAGGGCTGAAGAGATCCAATACAATATAGATGAACAAAGCAAAGACGGTTCCTCTTTGAAGACGGAGTATGTATCCGAGTTAAAGGATATTCATACGAAATTATCTGAATTGGAAACCCGTCTACTTATTGTGGAAGGGTTTTTTTCCTCAAAAGATGATCCCTCTGAAAAGACCAAACAGAGGGATATGACTGAGGCTAAAGAGCCAAAGTCAAAAGAACAGATTTACAATGAAGCATACGATGAATTCAAGAAAGGGAATACAGAGAAGGCACGGGTTGGTTTTAGGAAATACCTTGAGCAATTTCCTAAAACCGAGTATTCTGATAATGCACAGTACTGGATCGGGGAATCATTTTTTATTGAGAAGAAATACAGGGAAGCCATACTCGAATTTGAGGAGGCGATAAGTAATTATCCCAAGGGCAATAAGGTGCCGAGTGCTTTATTAAAGCAGGGTTTGGCATTTTACAGATTGGGAGACAAAACCAGTGCCAGATTGCTGCTCCAAAAGGTAACCAAAGAGTATCCGGAATCCAGCCAGGCAGAAATTGCAAAGAGAGAATTGAAGAATTTGATGAAGTAGATCGAGTCGGCAGAACAAACCGCAAAGCATGAACCAAGAATGGGCAGCCGTCCTTATCATGGCAATGGTAAGATAGTGGTTTATGTCTGATAGTATAGAATGCGCTCAAATTACCTTACATTTAACAACATAACGATTCCGATTGTTAAGAAGGTAAAATTGGAAATCCAGGCAGAGACTATTGGCGGTAGAACGCCACCGTGTCCAAAAGATAGTGTAAATGAAAACATAATCCAGTAGCCAAAGCTTATTAATATACTAATTCCAATTCCGCTAATAATTCCCTTCTCTCTTCCAGTCTTTAAAGCAAAGGGTATTCCTATCAGTGACATTATTAGACTCGCAAAAGGGAAAGCCAGCTTTGCATGTAAATCAACCAAATATTTGGTTGCATCGTAACCTTCGGCTTTTATTTTGTTAACATAGCTTTTGAGGTCTCTGTAACTCATCTCATCAGCGCTCTTTTCTGCGAACTTAAAGTCGTCAGCAACCTCTGGCAAAGGGATGATTTTTTTATCCCATTTTTCCATTTTTATTTCTTTCCCATTATCAAAGATTCTAGAGGCGATTTTGAAGAAGTGCCATTCCTTATCGATCCATTTTGCCATCCTTGCGTCTATGCGATGGTTTAAGTTGAATTCTCTATCAAAATAGAAGATGGTTATGCCCTTTAGCGTATTTTGGGTTGGATCGAACAGATCGATATTGTATATAGCGTTCTTACTTCGATACCAAATTCTGTTCTGTTTGAAAGAAATAAGAGGTTTCTTCTTTTTTAACTCTGTATTTTCAATATGTTTAAGTCGTTGATTCGTATATGGAACAATAGACTCATTGCCCATAAAAGATGCGATACTGACCAAAAAGGAAAACCCAACAATAGGAACGATTATCCGATATATGTTTATCCCACTGGCCATTATGGCTATAAGCTCGCTGTTTCGAGATAAGATTCCTAAAGTTATGATAGATGATAAAAGGGTGGCAACAGGGGTGACTTGAACAATTATAGGAGGTATTTTAAATACGAAGAACTCTATAATTGAAGAGGGGGGAACGTCCCTTTTGAGAAACTGGTTGATGTTCTCGAGGATGTCTACGATTAAGTAGATTACAACAAAAGCACCCAGGCCTAAAAAGAATATCTTTAAAAACTCTCTTGTGATGTATCTGTTCAGTATCGTCAACTTAGGCTCCAAAG
>JAUXFK010000246.1 GCA_030623035.1 Deltaproteobacteria bacterium
TCTTTCGGAAATCAAACTGCCTGCCCTGATCATTGTTGGTGAAGATGATCTCGGCACACCTGTGGCAGCCTCGCGAGCTATTCATCAAAGGATCCAAAACTCAAAACTGGTGGTGCTACCGTCCGCGGCTCATCTTTCCAATATCGAACAGGCTGATGCGTTTAACTCGGCCCTCCTTGAGTTTTTGCATGGGGTGGAAGGCCGGGATAGAAAATCTGGTTGAGCCATAAAGTTTACATGTTGAGAACATTCCATATTTTATGTGTCACTTTGTTTTTATAATTTTACCATAGTGCATTATACTATTTGGTATAATACACTATGGTAAAAATCATTGGAGACCTAATTTTAATGAACCCTTTTAAATATGGGACGGTTGTATCGGGACGGGATTTTTGCGGGCGTAAAGTATTATTGAAACAGCTTAAGAACTATATTGGTTCATCACAAAACATTGTGCTTTCCGGTGAGAGACGAATCGGAAAAACCTAGGCAGCTTGTGAAGCGGTTCAACGAACGAAGGGGACCAAGGCTCTTATATATCGACCTGTTAGGCATCAAATCCATCGATGCCCTCTGCCGCAGAATCCTCCGTTCCTGCGTCATGCTTGAACAAAAGTCAGGGATGCTGGAGCGGATAATAAAAACCATGTCCAGTCTCAGGCCATCTTTTTCACTTGATCCCATTACTGCCAGGCCAACACTAACCTTCGACGCATCTATTGAACTGAAGGCCGGCTCCATCCCGGAGGTCTTGACCATTATAGAATCATTGCATGAAAAAAAAGGCTTGTTGTGATCCTGGATGAGATTCAGGATATCCTGAATCTCAAGGAAGCTCAGGAAGCAATGGCGCTTCTGAGAAGTAAAATACAGTTTCAAACATATATTCCTTACATTTTTGTCGGGAGCATCCGGCATAAGATGGATAAAATATTTACACACCATGAATCCCCTTTTTTCAAATCGGCTGTTCCAATCGCCATAGACCCGATCCCTTATGATGAGTTCGCAGAATTCTTGTTAGACAGGTTTGTTGTGGGTAAAAGAAGGGTCAGTGATGAAATACTCGCGAATATATTTCAGATCGCTGATGATATCCCTGGAGATATTCAGCAGCTATGTGAAGCACTGTGGAATGTCTCAACAGAAGGAAAAGAAATCGGAAAAGAACATATCATAAACGGACCGGATTTAATATTTTCGAGAGAGCAGAAATCCTATGAGAACTATGTTAGCCTCCTTACTCACAATCAGCAAAAGGTCCTTCGAGCTATCACACTGGAAGGGGGTAAGAATGTTTATTCTATTGCATTTTTGAAATCTGCGGGGTTTAACAATCCATCATCCGTTAGAAAAGCCGTTAACCGGATGACGAATCTTAACATTTTGTTTGAAAAGGCCGGAGAATATAAATTTATAAATCCCTTTTTCAGGGCATGGCTCCTTTCCAGGGTGTAACGTAGCACAGAAGAAAGATGACGAGAACTGGAAATTTCGGTCTTTCTTAAAGGGATATGATATTGAGGTCGAGGAATTGGATGCCATTGTCCACAGACTCTTCGAGCAGGTATCCGGGGAAATCGCTTACACTGCCTTTGGAAACTGCTGTAGGAAGATATCGCCAGTTCTGGAACATGAGGATATTGAAAGACTATAGCCATATATCTTGGTTAATTTCATTCTAATTCTTCAAGGGAGTATTTTATGCTCAGGGCAAACATAACCGAAATAAAAAATCGGCTAAGTCATTATTTAAGGCTTGTCAAAGGAGGCGAAGAAGTTGAAATCATTGACCGAAAAATTCCGTTAGCCCGAATCGTGGGGATCGTAAATAGATGGAGATATTCAGCGCTTTATGTCGACGTTCTCGGGAAGGATCCTTAAAAATAGGGCATTGAGGCTTTTGCAAGTGCACCCGTTAAGGGCGGCAGACGCTCTGCATCTTGCTTCAGCACTGGTGGCAACCCAGGAAGACCCCTCTAAATTGCCAATAATGAGTTTTGACGAGAGACTCACCCGGGCCGCCAGGAAGGAAGGTTTTATGGTTAATCTTCTAATAAACCGATTGACGACGTAAAAAAATCAGTCTATATATAAATCGTATATTGAAAGAAACTTTCTATTATGAAATAATGTGAATCACAGTTGATAGTATAGAAACACAATAAAAAGAGGTGATCTAAAATGGCAATAGTTGAAGTAAGCATAGCCCCGTTGTTAGGCCTGTCCGATACCAGCCTGAGCGAATACGTGGCGGATGCGATAAAGATTCTTGAAAAATCCGGCCTTCAATTCCAGTTGACTTCTATGGGAACGATCATCGAAGGTGACCTTGATGAGATATTGGGCACGATCAGAGAAATGCATGAATCACCCTATAAAAAGGGGATGAAGCGAGTTGTAACAAGCATAAAGATCGATGATAGAAGGGATAAGGTCGCAACTTCCGAAGGGAAGGTTGAATCTGTACGCAAAAAAATGGAGTAAATAAGAGGCGATAGTCGATGAAAGAAGCAATGCTTTATGACAAATTAAAAGAAGGAAAGGTCAAATGCAACCTCTGCAACCATAGATGCTTAATTTCCCCTTCCAAAAAGGGTATCTGTGCGGTTCGAGAGAACAGGGCAGGAACACTCTATTCCCTGGTTTACGGTTCTGCTGTCTCAACTAATGTAGATCCTATAGAAAAAAAGCCTCTATTTCATTTTTTGCCTGGCTCGAGATCATACTCAATCGCTACTGTAGGTTGTAATTTCAAGTGTCTCCACTGTCAAAATTCGGAAATTTCTCAAATACCCAGAGATCACGACCGTATAATCGGCAAAAATTATGGGTGCAAAGAGATTGTAGAAGACGCCTTAAACTGTAACTGCAAGAGCATCTCTTATACTTACACGGAACCCACGATATTCTTTGAATATGCCTATGACACCGCGAAGCTGGCGCATAAAGAGGGTATAAAAAATGTCTTTGTTACGAATGGTTACATGACGAGCGAGACTCTAAAGACCATAGGACCATATCTGGATGCTGCTAATGTAGATCTCAAGGCATTTTCAGACGATTTCTATAAAGATATCTGCGGTGCCAAACTCAACTTCATACTTGATTCGATCAGATTGATGAAAGAATTGGGGGTTTGGGTTGAGGTAACAACCCTTATAATACCGAGATTAAATGATAGGGAAGATGAATTGCAAAAGATCGCAGAGTTTATAAAAGAAGTTGGTGAAGAGATTCCCTGGCATGTGAGCGCCTTCTATCCTACTTATAAACTGCTTGACTATCCAAGGACACCTGCCAAAACCCTCCATACGGCAAGGGAGATAGGGCTGAATGCAGGCTTAAGGTATGTGTACTGCGGCAACATTCCCGGAGATGAAGGGGAGAATACATATTGTTATAATTGTAAAGAACTTTTGATAGAAAGACAGGGGTATCTTATCTCAAAAAATAGGGTTAAGGACGACCTGTGCCCTGCCTGTGGTGTAAAGATAGACGGTATTGATTTGTAACTACTCAGGTTGTCAGGTTCAAGGTTCACAGTTCACGGTTGGGCGCATCCAGGGTGACTCAGGGTTCACTCCGGACTTTCGCGTAAAGCTCCAACGGCAATCAACTGTTTTTGTCATGCCGGACTCGATCCGGCATCCAGAAGTCCCAAGAATCTTATTCCCTGGATTCCGGCTCTATGGCCGGAATGACAAGTCGCCTGGCGACAACGTAAAACTTGCTTCGCCTAAA
>JAUXFK010000027.1 GCA_030623035.1 Deltaproteobacteria bacterium
CAAAGCAGCCGGCATATCCTGCGTGGTTGCCAGGAGTTTTGCCAGAATATTTTATCGAAACTCATTTAATATGGCCCTTCCTATACTGGAATGTCCTGAGGCTGTTGATGCCACCCATGGAGAAGATGAAGTTGAGGTGGATTTTAATAGCGGAGAGATTATAAACCACACAAGGAATAAGACCTTCAATTGTCGGCCTATCCCACCTTTCATGCAAGAGTTGATAGAAAGTGGTGGATTGATCGGATATATAACAAAAAAGTATGGATTGCACAGTGATTGATAAGAAAACGAATAACAGAAGATATAGCATTGCGGTTGTACCCGGTGATGGTACAGGGCCGGAAGTCATTGCTGAGGGACTCAAGGTCTTAAAGACAGCTTCAAAGATATATGGATTCAAATATGATCTTATAGAGTATGATTTGGGTGGGGAAAGGTATCTGCGCACCGGTGAAACCCTACCGGATTCAGTTGTTAGGGAACTAAAGCAGACAGATGCAATTTACTTAGGCGCTATAGGCCATCCTGAGGTAAAACCTGGAATTTTAGAGAGGGGTATACTGCTCAAGCTCAGATCTTTACTCGATCAATATATAAATTTAAGGCCTGTAAAGCTATACCCTGGTGTAGAAACCCCGCTTAAAGATAAAGGGCCGGATGATATTGATTTTGTGGTGGTTCGTGAGAACACAGAGGGTTTTTATGTTGGTTCCGGTGGTTTTTTAAGGAAAGGAACATCCGATGAGGTAGCGATACAGGAGTCAATAAATACAAGAAAGGGCGTAGAGAGGTGTTTGAGGTATGCATTCGAGTTATGTCAAAAGAGGAACAAGGAAAAGAAACTCACTCTTTGCGGTAAGACAAATGTATTGACCTATGCTTTTGATCTTTGGGATAGAACCTTTCGCGAAGTTTCAAAAGAGTATCCTGACATTAAAACCGATTATGCCCATGTTGATGCGATCTCTATGTGGTTTATTAAAAATCCTGATTGGTTTGATGTTGTTGTTACAGACAATATGTTTGGAGATATTATCACGGATATAGGGGCGATAATTCAGGGTGGGATGGGCGTCGCTGCTGGTGCAAATATTAACCCTGAAGGTGTTTCTATGTTCGAGCCTATTGGAGGCTCGGCTCCAAAGTACAAAGGAAAGAATGTGATAAACCCCATAGCCGCTATCTCGGCCTGTCAAATGATGTTAGAAAATCTGGGAGAGATTGATTCTTCAAAACTTATTGAGAATGCAGTTATTATGGTACTTACGAAGAATATGAAGAGCCTATCCGCCGGACAAATGGGGTACGGCACCAGCGAAATCGGTGATTTAGTTGTAAAATACATGAAAGAACTATAGGGGGGACTGCCTTATGAAGAAGGAAAGATATAATGTTGCAGTGGCTGGGGCCACGGGGGCTGTCGGAAGAGAGATGATAAGTATACTTGAGCAGCGACGCTTCCCTGTGGATAAAATCAGTTTTTTGGCCTCTACCAGGTCAGCGGGCTCTTTTATTGAATTTCGTAACCAGGATGTAAAGGTCGAACTCCTCGTAAAAGATTCTTTTGAAGGAATGGATATTGCTTTATTCTCCGCAGGCGGTACTATCAGCGAAGAATTTGCTCCTTATGCTGCTAAATCAGGCTGCGTAGTAGTGGATAACTCCAGTGCTTTCAGGATGGATCCTCATGTTCCTCTTGTTGTCCCAGAGATAAATCCTCATGCCATCGATCAGTTTAACAACAAAGGAATTATTGCGAATCCAAACTGTTCTACTATACAGATGGTTATGGCCCTGAAACCGATACACGATGCAGCTAAGATTAAAAGGGTCGTTGTCTCAACGTATCAAGCGGTATCTGGAACAGGAAAGAAAGGGATTGATGAACTTATGGAGCAGGTAAACGATATCCTGAGTTTCCAAAGTATAGAATGTAATGTTTATCCCCATCAGATAGCCTTTAACTGTCTTCCTCAAATCGATGTTTTTTTTGAAAATGGTTATACCAAAGAAGAGATCAAGATGGTCAACGAAACAAAGAAGATACTTGAGGATGATTCGATTGGGATAACTGCTACCACAGTGAGGGTGCCTGTGTTCTGTGGCCACGGTGAATCGGTTAATATCGAGACACAGAAGAAGATATCAGTTCCAAAGGTCAGGGAGTTACTTTCTCAGGCTCAAGGGATAACTGTTATTGATGATCCTGCATCTTCGATGTATCCTTTACCGATTCATGCTGCTGGAAAGGACGATACTTTTGTCGGTAGAATTCGAGAAGACGAATCCATAGAAAATGGGATAAATATGTGGATTGTCGCTGATAACCTTAGAAAAGGTGCTGCTCTCAATGCTGTTCAGATTGCTGAAGTCCTTATAAGAGACTTTATTTAAAAAACTCAGTGCTAAAATCTCATTTATGGATGGACACTAAATCAAAAATGTTCGTCAAAGACCATCAAAATCATTATTCGGCTAAACGGTTACAAAATAGGCTGAGTTTTTTTAATCATGATAAAAAAGGAGGATAGCATGGCTTCAGATAAGGTAATTGAAAAGGTTTTGGGACTTAGGACTGCTCGAATAATAGAAAAATTGGGCAGTTCGAGTAGGGTGTGTTTGCTCAATTCGAAAGATATTCTAAAGGTCTTAAAAGAAGAGAAGATTATTATAATGGCATGTAACACTCGTATAAAACATGCTATTCCAGGTATTATGAGGGCTGCTGAAGAGCTCGATGCGGTTGTTGCATTCGAGCTGGCAAAATCTGAGGGTGATGTAGACGGGGGATATACAGGTCAGAATCCGAAGATTTATTTTGAAACCATAACAGGTTATGCCAATGAAAGAGAATTTACAAAGCCGTTTTTTATACATGGAGACCATATTACAGTAAAGGATACTACATCGAAGGCCATTGAATCAGCCAGGGATTTAATTGCTGATGAACTCGAGGCCGGGTATACATCTTTTGCAATAGACGCATCATTCAACACCGTTGCTGATAATATTCGAATAACCGCTGATTTGGCAAAACCCATTGTAAACGAGGGTATTGGTTTAGAAGTCGAGGTTGGTGAGATAAAGTCAGCAGGGTCTGAGGGTAGTATTACAACCGTTGAAGATGCCCTTGAATTTATCAAAGGATTGAGAGAGAATAATATATATCCAGATATACTCGCCATAAACAACGGTTCAAAGCATGGCAATTACCTGGAAGGAGAAGAGATATCCATAGACCTGCAACGCACCGGTGAAGTCTATGAAGCAGTGAAACCTTACGGTGTAGTTATCGCCCAACACGGTATTACAGGCACGCCACTCAGCGTAGTGGGGAGGTTTGCAGATTATGGTATTCGCAAAGGAAATGTAGGGACACTCTGGCAAAATATAGTTCATGAAGGGCTTCCTGAGGACCTGATGACTCGGATGAAAAGATGGGCAAAAGAGCAGGGAAAGAACATAAAATTTGCCACCAAACCGTTTAAAGAGGAGATTGACTCTGTTGACAAAAAATACGCTGCCCCCATAGAGGAAAAGGCTTATCAGGAGGCAAAACAGTTCATAAAGGCATTTAGGGCCGAAGGAACGGCCAGTATTGTATTTAATGGCTTGGGGAGTTGATATCTGTCAGGGAGTTTATTGAAGTGAATATACCTAATTTTACAAAAAAATCTTGACATTTTGTAATATTTGGTATAAAAGTAAACATTTTATTATCCTAATTATGGATATAAATAGAGGAGCTTTTATGGATACCTCGGATGATGACGAAGATGAGGCAGACAAAAAGAGGGTAATTTTTGGAAAAATGGTGGATTGGGGTTAGCGTTTTTCTAATTATTCCATGTACCCCTTCCATTATTGCCTACCATTTTTTCTGCCCGTCCAGTCAATAGAGCTGGAAGGACTGATTCTTTCCAATATTCTTGAATACAGTTTTTTAAGCAGTTCCATTACGAAGTGCTGCTAAAGTATTTTACAGAGCATATATATTCGTCTCGAATCCCACGGGATGTTTACTATCTGATCAAGAGTGCCTTTGTCGAATAGCGGCCTTTCCTTGCATAAGATACATTCTTTAAAGACCAAGGTTTATATATACAATAAAACGACATGGGATTTAAGCAAAAACATAATATTCTGTAATTGATTAGCTATCTTAAGGACTATCAAGGTTTTATGATTTGAATAATCATTTCCTTACAATCTGAGTCATTTTAAAGATTTTAAATTCGTCACAAAAAAATTGCTAAAACTCAAGTTGTAAGCTTCCTCAAACAATTTGCAATTTTAGCTTCACTCAACTTTGATGAATTCGTAAAAAGTAGTCACTCCGGCGAAAACCGGAGTCCAGATGGTTCGCAACTGCTTGAAAACACTGGATTCCGGCTTTTGCCGGAATGACGGGAAATGGTATTTTTTGACTTTTTACGAGATCATCAACTTTGAATCTTTTATAAAAAATAACTCAAAATATTCGTCAAAGACCATTCAAATCATTGCCGGGTTAAACAGCTACAATATTATTTTGTATCCACGCTATCGTTGGGATTATATAATCCAAAAAAAGGAGGTGTTTGGGAAGATGGATAATTTTGGGCAACATCTAATGATAGATGGATATAGTAGCGACAGCAACAAGCTAAAAGACATTGAATTTATCTATAATTTTTTAGACACCTTTCCTGACAGGATATCAATGACTAAGATTATGCCTCCATATGTATTTAAATACATTGGGAAAAAACCTGAGGATTGGGGATTATCAGGGGTTGTCCTTATAGCGGAAAGCCATATCAGTATCCATACCTTCCCTTCAAAACAGTTTTTGAGCATCGATATATTTTCTTGCAAGAAGTTTGATTCGAAAGACAGTATATGTTTTGTAGAAGACATATTTGATCTAAAGAAAATCGAAGTTAACCTTTTGGACAGGGGTTTAGAGTTCCCAAAAGATATACGTCTTGCCACGGATATCGTATATAAGGAACGGCTAAATCCGGCAGGTTAGAGGGAATCCAATGGACAATTTTTTACATACACCGGTGTCTCCCATAACGATGGAAGATTATCCTGATTTAAAGCATCTGGTACAGAGAATGGGGAAAACCGCTTTCCAGGGTAAGAATATTTCCCTTGCAAAAGACATTTGGGTCAATATGTTAAAGGATGAAACAACAGTATTTTTTGGATTGGCTGGAGCGATGGTACCCGCAGGGATGAGAAAGCTGATTGCATCTTTGATAAAAAATAGGATGGTAGACTGTATCGTCTCGACAGGAGCCAATCTTTTTCACGACTGTCATGAAACCCTTGGAAGGTTTCATTGGCAGGGAAGCCCCCACGCCGATGATATGCGGCTCTTTCAGGAAGGCATAGACAGGATATATGATGTCTTTGCAAGGGAGAAGGAGTTTGATAAGACCGATGATTTTATAGAAAGCTGGGTCACTGAGTTAGAACAGGATCGACCGTATACTACCAGAGAATTCCTCTATCTTTTGGGTAAAAAGCTCTCGGATGAAGGAACAGAAGAAGGGATATTAACCTCAGCTTTTAAAGCGAATGTCCCTATATACTGTCCGGCGATTGCCGACAGTTCTATTGGCATCGCTATTGCACTGGGAAGGCGGGCAGGGACCAATAATTTGCAATTGGATACCATATATGATGTTTTAGAAGTGACCGACATTGTAAGTGTTTCTGAATCAACCGGTGTCATTTATATCGGTGGCGGTGTGCCGAAGAACTTTATACAACAGGCTCAAGTCGTCGCTCGTTTTTTGGATGAGAACAAGGCGGATGGACATAAGTATGGAATCCAAATTTCAACGGATGCCCCTCACTGGGGCGGATTGAGTGGTTGTACCTTTGCAGAGGCAAAATCGTGGGGTAAGATAGCAAATGAGGCGTTATGCGTTTCTGTATACTCTGATGCTACAATAGCCCTTCCCATAATAGCCAGTGCTACTTTAAGCGATTCAAAGGAATTACTGGAAAGAAGAGAGTTCCCGAGGTTTAAAATGGGGAAAAATTTGGAGGTATTATAGTCTGTTTTGTTTACTTCAAAAGAAAAGAGATTATTCGAAAGTAAATTATTTACACCGTTTAACTTTGGTGGATTACCTAAAGAGTTTTCCGAACTGGATACCTCAAAGGCAGTTGTTTTTCCCATCCCTTATGATCAGACAGTCTCATTTCGGGCGGGAGCAAGGGAAGGCCCCAGGGCAATTATTAGTGCCTCGGCTCATATAGAACTCTATGATGAGGAACTCGATATTGAGACATACAAGTCAGGGATTCATACCATAAATGAGTTAGAGCCTGAAATGTCCGGGCCTGAGGGAATGTTTAAGAGGGTATATGAAGTCGTTTCCCAATTGAATAAGAAGGGAAAACTCATAATAATTTTAGGAGGGGAACACTCCATAAGCATTGGAGCTGTAAAGGCATTATCCGAAGAGTATAAAGACTTAAGCGTCCTACATCTGGATGCCCATGCTGATCTGAGAGATTCTTACTGTGAGACCAGGTACAACCATGCAACTGTAATGAGAAGAATCATGGATTATGCATCTACTGTACAAGTGGGTATCAGAAGCATTTCAAAAGAGGAGATGGATTTCATTAAAATCAGAGACCTTCCGGTTTTCTTTGAGACGGACATTATGAAAAGAGAGCACTTCTTAGAAGAGATGATATCCTATCTTTCGAGAAATGTATACATAACATTGGATCTGGACGTTTTGAGTCCGGCGATTATGCCTTCGGTAGGTACGCCGGAGCCAGGAGGACTAGGCTGGCATGAATTGTTGGAGATTATAAGAGAGGTTGCAAGAAGAAGGAAAATTGTAGGGTTTGATGTGGTGGAACTCTGTCCTATTCCGGGAATGATTGCGCCGGATTTCCTGGCAGCTAAACTCGTATACAAGATGTTGGGCTATTCTCTTTTTATGAAGGAAAGGGAGTGAGACTTCTTGATCGGCTCTTTAATGACAAAAACATATATGGTCTTGTTCTTTTTATTCTGAATTCGTATCAGAAAATCCTTGCCTTTTCTTTTATCATTACATTGGTAAGCATTCTATTAATTTTACGAATAGACATTTCATGTAATCTCATTGATCTTTTGCCTGATGATACACAGAGTGTTAAGAATCTTGAGACGGTCATTGAAAAAACTGGAGGATTTGGAAACCTGATGGTTATGATTGAGTCTTCAGACTTCAGTCGATCGATAGACTATGCTGCTTACCTGTCAGAAAAGATAGAAAGACTGCCATGGGTTTCTTTTGTTCAATATAAAAGGGATATAGAAGTATTCAAAAAAAACAGATTGCTCTATATGCAACTTGAAGATTTAAAGGCTATTAAATCCCGTATAGATTATCGGATAGCGTACGAGAAGATATATCGTAATCCACTCTTATTTGGCTTAATTCGTAAACCTCCCCCAAAGCTTGATTTTTCAGATATAGAGGCCGGATATAAGAACAAAGAAGATGCGCTACAATATTACCAGAGCAAGGATGGTCAAATACTTATTCTGATTGTCTATCCAAGTGGAGTTACCAGCGATATCTCCTTTGCAAGAAGGATCTATAATGAAATTGTTGCGCTTGTATCCGAAGATGATCTTCAACACTTAAGCCCTGACATAAAGGTTAGCGTCGGAGGCACCTTTAAGAACCGTCTTGATGAATTTGATACAGTAATCCGGGATGTAAAAACGAGTGCATTCTGGGCGGGATTGGGTATCTTTCTCCTTATCACCCTCTACTTTCGACATATCTTGTCTTTCTTTTTTATCTGTTTTCCTTTAGCTATAGGTATTGTATTTACATTTGCTCTTACTTATTTTATAATTGGAAGTTTAAACCTGATCACCGTATTTCTTTTTGTCGTCCTATTTGGTCTTGGAATCGATTTCGGCATACATATGTTGAGCAGGTATTTTGAGGAACGCAGAGGTGGGAATGACCAGACAAGTTCATTAACAGTGGTCCTATCGAAAACCGGACGAGCTTCTCTTACCGCAGCATTGACAACAATGGCAGCTTTTTACTCCCTTACGGTTACTGATTTTAAAGGATTCAGTGAATTTGGATTTATTGCAGGCACAGGCATACTCTTTTCCTTAATTTCCTTCTTTACAATCTTTCCTGCATTGCTTGTTTTTTCTGAAAGAATTGGGATACTTCGTTCATTTGGAAAACCAAACTTTATAACAATAGCTTCCCCATGCCGTTTTACATCAATGACATTAATTGTTGGTGGAATGATAACAATAGCAGCAATCGTTCTTTTACCGAAAGTCCAGTTTGAATATGACCTCCGGAAACTCCGCTCAGAAATAAAAGAGAGTCGTGAATTCAAGGATAAGATGCACAAGGTATTTACAGAGCCACAGGATGCAGCACTTGTTTTGGTGAAAAACATAGATGAAGCCAAAGAGGTGCAAGATGCAGTTACAAAGAGGATATCTAACAACCAGAGTTCTATCGTAAAAGGGGTAAAATCGCTAAATAGTTTAATCCCAGATGAGCAAGAGAAGAAGCTTGCGATTATTGATAAACTTAAAAAGATTCTTAATTCAGACTTGATCGAGTACATGCCGGAGGAAGCGCATGGAAAAATTGAAGAACTCCGTAAATATTTAGAGGTATCACCAATAACTATCGATGATATGCCGGAATCTCTTAAAAGACCATTCAAAGGTCTACCCGGCACATTCGGCCAGCTCGTTTATATTTTTCAGAGTAGGTCGTTACTCGACCTTCGAAATGCTCTTGAGTTTTCGAAAGAGATAAAAGAGGTCGTAACTGCTAATAAGACTTACTATGCAGCAAGCGAACCATTGGTCTTTGCAGATATGTTATTGATCTTAAAACGAGACTCTAAGATCGCTTTTTTCCTGACATTCTTTATGATTTTTCTCTTTTTATTATTTGACCTTAGGAGTCTCAAATCAACACTTATTACCCTATCACCTCTCATTTTAGGAATAACTTGGCTAATTGCAATAATGGTCGTTTTTGAAATAAGGTTTAACCTCTTTAATATGTTGGTTTTACCCGTCATTATTGGTTTGGGAATAGACAATAGTGTTCATATGTTTCATCGTTATCATGAGGATGGCAAGAGGCGTCTTTCATCGGCTCTCAGGGAGACCAAAGGTGCCCTGACTATTACTACAGGTACTTCAATGATTGGTTTTGGAGGAATGTTAAGTGCAGAACATCCGGGTCTACATTCAATAGGCCTTTTGGCTGTAATCGGTCTTGGAATGTGTCTTATTGCCTCACTTACGGTTTTACCCGCTATTTTGGCATACTTAACAAGAAGAAACGGTATTCATCTCAATATTATGAAAAAGGGCTTTTGACATGTTTGGAAAGATATTTTTAGAATCAAAAAGAGAATCGAATGGGTTTTTTTCAAAGAATGGCTATCTTTCTATTTTAAAGGGATATCCTAAATTTATACGAAATACGATTCTTGGGAAACCCCGCATTATCTATTTAGAAGTTACAAAACGTTGTAACGCACAGTGTGATTTTTGCGATTATTGGAAGTCCGGCAAACAAGAAGAACTAAAAGATTATAAATCTATTGTAGAACATTTTAATCCATTTGCAGTGGTGTTAACTGGAGGAGAACCTCTTTTACGGCCTGATATTGCTAATATTATTAGAGAGACAAAAAGTAGCAGTACGGAATTTGTTTCTTTAATTACCAACGGATCTCTGTTGACCCCAGAAAAAGCATATGAATTCTATGAGAACGGTCTCGATGGCATCTCTATCTCTTTAAATTATCCCAATGCGGCCCATGATGAGCAGCGAAAAATTCCAGGTCTCTATAAACATATCGTTGATATATTACCAGAGATAAGGAAGATCGGATTTAAACGATTGGGGATTAATACTGTAATTATGGATACGAATCTAGATCAGGTTATAGACCTTGCTAAAAAATCTAAAGAATGGGGTATCGGTATAACTTTTAGTTGCTATTCGCCGGAAAAGAACGGCAACAAAAGACATATAATTGAAGAAAACCATTTGATGTATCTTAAGGAAATTGTAGATAGCATCTTACAGATGAAACAAAACGGCTCTCATATTTTGAATTCTACCTGGTACCTTAAGAAGATTATAGATTTTAATACAAATGGTTTTGTGCCAAACTGTCAGGCCGGCAAATTGACTGTTCATATAACACCAGATGGTTATGTAAAGCCCTGTCCTGATTTGCCGGTGGTAAGTCATTTTTCAGATTATAATGGTAAGCATTGTAAGTGTGTTTCTTGTGAAACCTGTTGGTACGCCTGTCGTGGCGAAGTTGAATCTCCAATGACTTTGGGAAGGATTTTAGAATTGGTAAGATTCCAAAAAGGAGATAATGGTAGCGCGACACCTTGATAAAGAGGGATTTTTTATTTTTTTAAAAGAGGCATTGGTTATTTTTAAGAACAGATTGCTGTTATTTTTCCGTTTAGTTGCTATTATTGCGGTCGTAACCCTTGGGGTTGTATTTAGAGATGAAATTATTATAGCAGTGGAACAATTAGCCTCTGTTGGATGGCTGGTTCTGTTTATTTTTCCATTATTTGTAATCTGGAATTTTGCTGCTGCTTGCGGTTGGCATGGATTGGTAGAGGCAACGCCGCGCAACTCTGTTCCCTCAAGGATACGGCTTTTTGTTATAAGACTTGAAGCACAAGCGATTAATATTGTCGCCCCCCTCCTGAGTATAGGTGGAGAAGTCCTTAAAACTTCCTTGATTGCTGAAAAACGTGGGCAGATTACGAGTGCTCCTTCAGTCATCCTCGATGTAATCTCTTCAGCTATCGCTGGGCTGATCTTCTCTTTAGTTGGGTCAAGTTTTTATTTTACTTATATCTCAGATGAACCCAGGTTTTTCATTCTTATATTATCTTCATTTTTTGCAGTATTAATCCTCTTTTATTGGCCCCTTTGGCTGAGGCTTTTAAGAAATATACAAATTTTACCAAAAGATTTTATTGTAAGACAAGTCCTCGATTATCTAGAAGATTCATCTTCTCTGTACTCTAAACCATTTCGAAGAGCAATCCTTTGGCATCTATTAGAGCGTATACTTATATCCGGAGAAATACTAATCCTGTCCTGGAGTTTAGGGTATCCTATCGGGGTTACTGAAGCACTGTTTGCCAGTGCGATAATGAGTGGATTTTCCCTCTTTCTCTTTTTTATCCCTGCTCAGATAGGCGCAGCCGAAGGAGGGTTGGCACTGGCATTTTCTATGCTGGGTCTTCCTGTGAATTTAGGATTAACTGTAGCACTTGCAAGAAGGGCAAGGCAAATGGCTACATCTTTTGTTGGGCTTGCATTACTCGCATTTAAAGAAGGACTGAAATTTCCCAAGAGTATGTCATTGGCAAAATGGGTTAATAATAGAAAACACAATAGGGCTTCTGTTTATGCATTTGTTAGACCAGTCTCCAGGCAAGGACATTAAACAGAAAAGGGTTCGTATCGTATTTCTTCAACCTGGCGAACCTTTTGGCGGTGCTGAAAGGCAAGGTGCGAACAGCATCAAAAGGCTTCCGGAATTTGGTGTGGATGTAGTATCTTTAATAGGACCTGGTTTGTATTTTCAACAGGCGCTTAGAGATATGGGAGTAGATGATTATATTTACTGTCCAACATTTGTAAGGGACGGAAAATATCCTCTTTCTACTTACGACAAGATAAAACGGGTCGGTCACTTCACCAAATCATGGTGGAGCTCGGTTCGGTTTGTGACAAGAGTGGCGAAGCAATACGATGCGGATTTAATCTATGCAAGTCGTTCATTTTCGTGGACGGTTGCTGGAATTGTAGCCCACAAGCTCGGAATCAAGTCGATCTGGAGGGCTGGAAGCAGGCCCACAGACTCTTTTCAGAAAATAGGGCTGGACTATTTTGGACGATATAGGCCCCCTGATGCCCTTATCTGTAATTGTGATTCTGTCCTTCAATCGCTTTCAAAACACCTAAGCGTGCCTTCATTCATTGTATCCAACGGTGTAGATACCCACCGTTTCGACCCTAAAAAAGTAGAGCCCACAATCAGAAAGAACCTGGGGATATCTCCGGACACACCTGTTCTGGGCATTGCTGCTCGCCCTGCTCCTGAAAAGGGAGTTTATTTTCTTGCCGATCTCATTAAGGTATTAAAAAAGAATATGCCGGGTATAAGGGTTCTTTTTGCAGGGGATTGCGGGTGGAGGGAACATGTGGAGAAATATTTTTTTAAGAATAATTTAAAACCTTCGGTTACCTTCCTTGGACATATTCAAGAAATTGAAACATTTTATAAAAGTTGCGATGTTATCTTACTGGTCTCTCCAGAGAAATCTGTCGAAGGTGCTCCAAATTCAATACTCGAAGCGATGGCTATGGAACGTCCTGTTGTTGTAACAGATGTCGGAGGAATTTCCGAACTGGTTCAGCATGGATTACATGGGTTTCTCGTTCCCCCTGATAATGGTATGGAATTGTTTGTTGATTATATTGAAGAGTTGTTTTCTGATCAGACGCTTTGTAAACGGATGGGCAAAGCGGGTAGGTCAACGATATTAAATTCGTTTTGTGATCGATCCGTTGTGGAAAGATTGGCAAATATTATTAAACACGTTGCATCAAATGGAGAATCTCGTCTGCCCGAGCCCAAGGGCGAGTTTGTGGAAAAATTTGAAAAGAGAGGATTCTAATCTATCTATCGATCTATCGGCGAAAACTCGCCAGTTTTATCGCATCTTCCAACCTCAATGAATTCGTATAGAGGGCCTTTCCAATGATAACCCCTGTAACGCCAAATTCTTCTATCTTTAAAAGTTCTTCAATATCTTTAATCGTACTTACTCCGCCTGAGGCTATAACCGGAGTATGAACGGATTGTGCGAGTTTCTTTGTGCTCTCAATATTCGGGCCCGTCTGCATCCCGTCCCGTTTAATATCAGTAAAGATAAACGCTGCAACACCAAAGGCTTCTAACTCTTTTGCAGCCTCCTCGGATTTCTTTTTGGTAACCTCGGTCCAACCCTTTATTGCGACAAGACCATCTTTTGCATCTATCCCTGCCAAGATCCTGCCAGGATATCTTTGACAAGCCTTTTGCACTAAATCGGGTGACTCAAGGGCCACTGTTCCCAATATTACCCTGTTGATACCGATAGAGATATAATGATCCATAGTAGACAGATCCCGTATTCCTCCGCCGAGCTGAATCGGGATATTTATAGACTTCAGAATCTTCTCGATAACCTCTTTGTTTTTAGGCGTTCCCGCAATAGATCCATCCAGATCCACGATATGGATTCTCTTTGCACCCCTTTTCTCCCACATTCTAGCTACATTTACAGGATTCTCCGAAAATACAGTGGCTTTATCCATGTCACCTTGCAATAGGCGAACGCATTTTCCTTCTTTTAAGTCAATAGCAGGTATAATCTTCATAGTGTAAAGGATTTTTTATTTAGGCAACATGCCATTTTTTACAGCTTACCTTTCGTCGATAGAACCCCTTTAATCCTTTCATCAATAGCTGTAGCTTTGTTTAAGGCTCTTCCAAAGGCTTTGAATATCGCCTCAATTATATGGTGGGCGTTTTTGCCATACGAAACATTTATGTGTAAGGTTATCCCAGCGCTGCTGCTAAATGCCCTGAAGAATTCCCATATTAATTCGATATCGAATTCACCTATTTTTCCTTTTTGAACTCTGGTATTGTACACTAGAAAAGGTCTGTCCGATATATCCATCACAACCGAGGCCATAGCTTCAACCATAGGCACTGATGCATCACCGTATCTGGCAATCCGATCTTTTTTTCCCAATGCCTGTTTAAAACCTTCTCCCAAACAGATTCCTATATCCTCTACAGTATGATGCAGATCAACATCTGTATCCCCCCTGGCCCTAATCTTTAGATCAAAAAAACCATGTTTGGTCATCAAAGACAACATGTGATCGAGAAAAGGAACAGAAGTGTCCATGTTGTATTGGCCCAAACCGTCGATATCGAGTTCCAACGTAATATCCGTCTCTGAAGTTTTCCTTTCAATCTTTGCTTTTCTCTCCATTATTTACCCCTATTAGATACTCGTATTTTAACGGCCCTTAGAGATACCTTTGCAAAATAAACATGGTTTTTCAAGGGTCACGTTCAAGGGACAATAGCAACGCATTTCATTTATGTCAAGGAATTTGTTTTTTAAAAATTAGGGATTTAAGTCTTAGGAAGACAAATCCAATTCTATTTTAAAAACACAATGGCCTTGATTTTTTAAACAGTTCATTTATAATTAAAGATTTAGTATTATTTTAGCCTTACGAAACAGAAAGCACTAGCCAAGCTTCAACGGCAATCAAATTTTAACCCGTGCAGAACTCGCATCTTTCTCCCTGTTCTTTCTTAATTCACTTAGATGTTCAAACAGTTGCACGGCTTAAAATTTGACCACTGCCTTCGCAACTAAAATTTCAAAAAGCTAAACTGTTACAAGATTTAAAAATACCCGGAGAGGATATGAAATGGATATACAGAGATTGACTGAAGATGTGAATAAGGAAAGCATGATCATTAAACAACTTAAGGCCGAGCTAGAGAAGGTTATTGTGGGTCAAAAGGAACTGATCGACAATCTCTTAATAGGCCTTTTATGTGACGGGCATCTGTTGCTGGAGGGTTTGCCGGGACTTGCAAAAACAACAGCGGTCAGAACATTGGCAGCCACAATCAACACCCGTTTCCAGCGAATTCAGTTTACCCCTGATCTGCTCCCTGCAGATATCTTGGGAACCCAGATATTCAGGCCTGATACGGGGCGGTTTGAGACTCGTAAGGGTCCAATATTTAACAATATTATTCTTGCTGATGAGATCAATAGGGCTCCTGCCAAGGTTCAAAGCGCTTTACTGGAGGCCATGCAGGAATATCAAGTTACTATAGGCCCAGAGACTTTTCATCTGGATCGACCTTTTATGGTTCTCGCGACCCAAAATCCTATTGAACAAGAAGGAACATACCCCTTGCCCGAGGCACAAACAGACCGCTTTATGCTGAAGCTGAAGATTGGGTATCCCTCTGATGTAGAAGAAAAAGAGATAATGAAAAGGGTGTATGATGGAGTGACCGAAATCCATTGTTCAGCCATGGAGGTGTCTGCTTTAAGGAACGCCAAAGAGGTGGTTGACTCGATACACATGGAAGAAAAGATTACGGATTATATAATAAAGATTGTTCAGACCACAAGAGACCCCAAAAGAGCCAGACTTGACCTTTCACACCTGATTCGCTATGGCGCTTCTCCCCGAGCTTCGATTTATCTTGGGAAGACCGCCAAGGCCAATGCCTTCATAAGTGGCAGGGCATACGTGACACCCCAGGATGTAAAACAGATGGCCCCGTCTATTCTCAGGCATAGATTAATTTTAAGCTACGAGGCAGAGGCGGAAGGAATGACAACAGATGAGATCATCAGTAGTATCCTGGAACGTATTGAAGTACCATAAAGGTGGTTATGCTTCCCAAAGAACTGTATACAAAAATTCAGAGACTGCATTTTCGAACGAAATACCTGGCCAATGACATCTTTGCGGGTCAGTATCTAAGCGCTTTCAAGGGGCGGGGGATGGAATTTTCCGAAGTACGCGAATATCAGCCGGGCGATGATGTTCGAGATATTGACTGGAATGTGTCTGCAAGGTTCGGTCGTCCCTTTGTAAAGATATTCCATGAAGAGAGGGAATTGACAGTGATATTGCTTCTGGACTTATCCGCATCTAACCGATTTGGGACCAGGAAGCGGTTTAAACGGGAGGTTATCGCAGAGGTTGCGGGGCTTCTTTCTTTTTTGGCGATAAGGACCAATGATAAGGTAGGAGCAATTCTTTTTAGCAAAGAGGTGGATAAGTTCATACCTCCCCAAAAAGGGGCAGGACACGTATGGCGTTTGATAAAGGAGATATTTTCTTTTAACCCCCCCTCAAAGACCACCGATATAGGCGCTGCCCTCGACTACCTGAACAGGGTGATAAAACGCCGTGCCATTGTTTTTTTAATCTCGGACTTTATGGTCAGAATCTCTGAAAAGGATCTGATTCGTTCATTAATGCTTACTTCCAAAAAACACGATCTTACTGCTTTAAAGGTGAGGGATCCAGCGGAAAAGTCCCTTCCAAAGGTAGGTTACGTTCGCATGAAAGACCCGGAGAGCGGGGTTGTCGCTATGGTAAATACCAATGATGGGATTGTCAGGAAGAAATGGGAGGTTATGATAGAGGAAGTAGACAGTGCGATTTTGAAGCTCTTGAATAAGTCCCAGGTACCTCTGGTTGAGTTTAGTACGGATGGTTCAGTTGTTGAGCCCTTGACCGCATTTTTTCATCAAAGGGGGATGTACTGTTGAACAGGCCCTGCCCTTTAATGATACTTATGTTGTTTTTTTTGTTTTTGCAAGTCGTTTTTGCTGAAACTAAAGATACTGAGTTTCATATGAAAGTTGAATTTTTCGAACAACAGGCTAAACCTGGTGATGTGGTGACTCTGAAATTGAGTTATGTCTTGCCTGAAGCGGCCAGAATTGTGGATAAGCCGGTTGTGAAAGGTCTGGAAAAACTTACTGTGATTTCAACCAGATTCGCATTCAACGAAGTGACTTTTAAACTAATGGTGGATACCCTTGATAACTTCGAAGTACCGCGTTTGAGCCTGTCATTTTTGGATGTAAACGGTAAAGAACAGGTAATGATCAGTGATGGTACAAAACTTAAGGTTGAAAAATCTCTTGAGGGCAGAGCAGACAAGCCGGATATTCGTCCGATAAAAGGGATTATTTCAATTAAAAGAGCGTTATGGCAGAAATGGCAATTGTATGTACTCGTTGCCCTGATCTTACTAATATGTTTCTGTGTATGGAGAATGATTAAGACACGAAGACATAAGAACGAAGACGCTCTTTCTATTGAACCTCCAGACAGTATAGCGATCAATGCCCTTGAGGATTTAAACCGTTTAAGAATATTTGAAAGGGGGGAGGTTAAGGCGTACTATTTTTCTCTTTCTGAGATAATGAGGATGTATATGGAAAAAATACGTTCCTTCCCTGCTTATGAATTGACGACAGAAGAGATCGCAGCCTTCATTGATGATGATGAGGACAGAAAGCTTGTCAAGCTTCTTAAAGAGATGGATATGGTGAAGTTTGCGGATGCCGTTCCAGATCTAAAAAGGAAGGACAAACACTGGCTGCAGGCGCGTGAATATATAGAGAATACCCGAAGAGCAAATAAGATTCATACTGCACTGTATCATTTTAGCGCTATGAAATAAAAAGATATCAGCGTGCAAGAAGCGGCAATCAAATTTAATCCGTGTAAAACTCGCATCCAAGTGAGCGTAAAGAAAGAACAGTATATCACCACTCAATTTAGTAGTTCCATTATTAATTATTTCAGAGATTAAATGTAAGTTTATCCCCTGTTCTTTCTTAACGCTCACTAAGAAGCTCAGACAACTACACGCATTAAAATTTGACCGCCGCTTCTTGCAAC
>JAUXFK010000054.1 GCA_030623035.1 Deltaproteobacteria bacterium
GGAGCGAGTTTTATACTTCGTATACGCCTTATCAGCCGGAGTTATCCCAGGGTACCCTTCAGGCGATATACGAGTATCAAACCGATATCTGTCGACTGACTGACATGGAAGTAGCGAATGCATCCCTTTATGACGGAGGTACTGCTTTGTATGAGGCTTGCCAGATGGCGATTTCAGCAACTGGCCGCAGGAGGGTGGTTGTCGACGGAGCAGTAAATCCAATATATCGAAAGATGATATATTCTTATTCCATTAACCTTTCGATTGATTTCCATGAAACCATTGCTGGTCATGGACAGTCGGATCGGGAAAAGCTTTTCGATCTCATCGACGATTCCACAGCAGCTGTAATTCTTCAAAACCCGAATTTCTTTGGAACAATAGACGACCATTCTGATATCATCCAACACTGCCATAACAAAGGCTCTCTTGCTATCCAGTCGGTAAATCCTATTGCATGTACTATTTTGAAGACTCCGGGCGATATGGGATTTGATATTGCTACTGGAGAAGGACAGCCACTCGGTATTCCACTCTCTTTTGGAGGCCCATATCTTGGGTTTATGGCGGCCAGAAAGGATTTGGTACGTAAAATGCCTGGCAGGATCGTTGGTCGAACGGTTGATACAAAAGGCAAAGAGGGGTTTGTTTTGACACTTCAGACAAGGGAGCAACATATACGGCGGGAAAAAGCAACCTCCAACATCTGCACCAACCAGGCGTTGTGTGCAATGCAGGCTCATGTATATCTCAGTCTCTTAGGTACGGAAGGTATAAAAGAGGTGGCGAGGTTATGCATGGATAAGACGAAGTATACAAAAGAACGTCTGAAGGCCATTGAAGGAGTCGAGGTAATGGAATCGATTCCAACCTTCAACGAATTTATCGTTCGCCTTCCAATAGACGCCGGAGAATGCGCAGGGCTGATGATTGAGAGGGGGTTCGCAGCAGGCTTTCCTCTGGGGCGTTACTATTCGGGTATGAAGAATTTCCTTTTGGTTGCGGTTACCGAAAAGAGGACAAAGTATGAGATCGGTCAGTTTGCAGAGGCACTGGAGGATGTATTATGCCGGTAATATTCGATAAATCAGTGGCCAAGAGAAGGGGTGTTCGGCTGCCCAAATCAGATGTCCCTGTATCGTCTAAGATAGATACTCGCTATGCCCGGTCAAAGAAACTCCAGTTATGTGAGCTTTCAGAGCTGGATGTGGTGCGACACTTTACAGACCTTTCTAAAAAGAACTTTGGAGTGGACACTAACTTCTATCCCCTGGGTTCTTGTACGATGAAATACAATCCGAAAGTCTGTGAAAAGATCGCCCAGTTAGATGGATTCTCATTACTACATCCGCTACTGCCCCAGCTTCGCCGGGGAGGGTTGCTTACCCAGGGCGCTTTGGCCGTTATATATGAGCTGGAGCAGCTTCTTTGCGAGATCACCGGAATGGATGCTTTTACACTGCAGCCTCTCGCCGGTGCGCACGGTGAACTCACGGGAATGATGCTGGTAGCTTCTTATCAAAGGTCTAAACAAAATAAGAAATCAGAGGTACTTATACCAGATGAGGCCCATGGAACGAATCCTTCAAGTGCTTATACTGCAGGCTATACTGTCAAAGAAGTACCTACAAGTCGCGAAACAGGCGCAGTCGATTTTTCTGCATTGGAGTCGATGATGGGGGAACAGACTGCAGCCCTAATGTTAACCAACCCGAATACCCTAGGAATATTTATTTCGGAGATTGAAAAGATATCAGAATTGGCTCGGAGGTATGACTGTCTTTTGTACTATGATGGTGCCAATCTCAATGCAGTTCTTGGAAAATTTCGGCCAGGTGATGCTATGTTTGATATCGTACATGTAAATCTACACAAGACTTTTGGAACGCCACATGGAGGAGGGGGACCAGGGGCTGGGCCTGTAGGAGTCAAAAAGCACCTGGAGAGGTTTCTTCCGATTTCGAGGGTTATAAAGAGGGATGACAACACCTATGCTCTCAATTATGATTATCCGGAATCGATAGGATATGTAGCGCCATTTTATGGTAATTTTGCAGTATGCCTTAAGGCATATGCCTACATACTACTCCTTGGTAAAGAGGGGCTCTTACGCGTGAGTGAAAATGCTGTGCTTAATGCGAATTATATCCTACATTCACTCAAAAAGGCCTATTATGCACCGTATCCTGATGGCTGTATGCATGAATGTGTTCTCTCAGCTCAAAAACAATTGGAAAAGGGAGTCCGAGCGATTGATATTGCAAAGGCGTTAATCGATGAGGGGTTTCATCCTCCTACAATCTACTTTCCGCTAATCGTTAAAGAAGCGTTGATGATTGAACCGACAGAGACAGAGAGCAAGGAAACTCTTGATAAGTTCATTGAAGCGATGATCAGGATAGCCAAGAAAGCCGAGAAATCTCCGGATAAGCTGCATTTAGCACCTCAGAATACACCCGTTGGTCGGCTTAATGAGGCAAAGGCAGCAAGAGAAATCGATATATCGTATAATGCAATGGATTCTTAATCAATTTTGTAACTGTTTAGCCATCTTAAGGAGCTAACGAGTGTTCATCCAAATCATTATCCGGCTAAACAGTTACAATTATTTTTTATTTTATAAAAAGGAGTGGACTTATGGATATTTTAGAAGCGATAAAAACGCGAAAGAGTATCAGAAGTTTTAAACCTGATCCTGTACAAAAAGAGATTCTGAAAGAAATCCTGGATGATGCATGTCGCGCCCCGTCAGGGATGAATACCCAGCCATGGGAATTTACCGTACTTGCCGGAGATGTTCTTGAAAATATTCGGCGGGCAAATGTTGAAAAGTTGAATTCCGGGGCTGTTCCCAATCCAGAACATCTGGTTATCGGGTGGCCCCCTGACAGCGTGTACCGGCAACGTCAGGTAGAGCTCGCTGTGAACATTTTTAAGCTTATGGACATACAGAGGGAAGATAAGGAAAAAAGGGCACAATGGATGGAACGCGGCTTTCGTTTCTTCGATGCACCTGCTGCCATCATTCTCATGACAGATCGGTCACTAACTGAAGCAGGGCCGCTGCTTGATATGGGTGCTGTTATGCAAAATATCTGCCTTTCCGCCCTGAATTATGGTCTTGGTACCTGTATTGAGGACCAGGGAGGAATGTATCCCGATGCATTGAGGAAATTTGCGGATATACACGAGTCCAAACGAATAATCATCTGTATTGCCATCGGCTATCCTAACTGGGACTTCCCTGCAAACAAGTTGGTAAGCACCCGTGTACCCGCGGATAATATCACGACCTGGTGTGGCTTCGATTAAAAAATCATGGAGGGCATTTTCCGCATATTGACCTGAAGAGGGTGGTACTCAAGTAGCGTTCTCCCCTGTCCGGAAGGATTACAACGATTACCCCGGACTCGATATTCCTCGCTATTTTCAACGCCCCACAAACCGCTGCACCACTGGACATGCCCACGAAAAGGCCCTCTTTTACAACAAGGTGTCGGGTCATCTCAAAGGCTTCTTCATCATTGACGACTACCTTCTCGTCAAGATCTTCACGCTTGTAAAGCTTCGGCATAATGGACTCTTTCATATTCTTTAGCCCTTGTATTGTATGACCCATTACAGGTTCAACTCCTATTACTTTTACTGTAGGCTTTCTCTCTTTCAAATATCTCCCAACCCCCATTACAGTCCCTGTTGTCCCTATACCGGCCACAAACACATCGACTTCCCTATCCGTCTGATTAAATATCTCAGGGCCGGTCGTCTCGTAATGAGCAAGGAAATTATTGTAATTATCAAACTGATTGGGCATATAATACCTGTCAGGTTCCTCATTAACTGTACGATGAGCCCTTGTTATCGCACCATCCGTGCCTTCTTTTGCTGGGGTGAGAATAACTTCAGCACCATAGGCTCTAAGGATACACTGCCTCTCTGTACTGACACATTCCGGCATGAATAGCTTGACATTATATCCCTTTGCAGCCGCTATCATTGCCAGGCCAATACCTGTATTGCCTGAAGTCGGCTCGAGTATTGTCTTATCTTTGGTTAGTTCTCCGGTTTCTTCTGCTTTTTGTAACATGTAAAAGGCAGGTCGATCCTTAACCGAGCCCCCCGGGTTGGCTCCTTCAAACTTGCCAAAGATTTTTATCTTAGGGTTTTCGTTTATTTTGGACAATTCGATTAGTGGTGTATTACCAATGGCAGATAATAAGTTCACAATCGTTTCCCTTTTCTCGTTTATTTACATTAAGGGTATCCATCCCCAAAAAGCCATCTGACGTTATCTCTTATATGTTAAAACTATAAAGAGTAAACCTCTTTTCCAAAGGCGTGAACCCAGTTCTTTTTTAATATCTCCAGGGCCTTTTTGGTTTTATCTACACCAATGATAATTATAGGTTGATCCGTGGCCCTTCCGAGATATGGATAGAGATAAAGGACATTAATATTGGCCTCTTTTAAGGGTTTAAGAACAGCCTTGAGTCCTCCTGGGTGGTCAGGGGTCTCCACAGCAAGTACGTCGGTTTCCCTTATTGAATATCCATGACTTTTCAGTACATTTGCTGCTTTTTTAGGGTCATCTGCTACAAACCGAACCGTACTCATATCCGAGGTGTCTGCAACTGAAATCGCCCTGATATTAACACCTTCTTCTCCAAGGCACTCACTGATTTCCAGAAATTTTCCTGGTATATTCTCCAGGCTAACAGATATCTGTTTTACGAACATGGTTTGCTCCCAATGAGTAAATGCAAGTACTCTAATTTCGCCAAAATGTATAATTTTAGCGCTATGAAATAAAAAGCTATCATCAAGCTTCAACGACGGTCAAATTTTAATGCGTGTATTGTCTGAGCGTATTAGTGAGCGTTAAGAAAGAACAGGGGATAACCTCACATTTAATGTCTGAAATAGTTAATAATGGAGCTACTTAATTGAATGGTGATATACTGTTCTTTCTTTACGCTCACTTGGATGCGAGTTTTACACGGATTAAAATTTGATTGTCATTGAAGCGACTCTTTTCAAAAAGCTAAACTGTTACGCTAAAATAAATTATAGCCTGTATTTAGAGCCTTTTTATTAATATCGACCAAAGCTGGTTTGGTTTTTCCTAAAGTCTCTTTGATCCCTTCTATTAAAGTTTTTATTGAAATCAGGTTACTCTTTTTTACAAATGCTCCCAGCATAACCATATTGGCTACCTTCGTATTCCCCAATTCCTCTGCAAGCTGGGTTGCAGGAACTTCAACGACCTCTATATCACCTCTTGTGGTTTCGATATTTACCAAAGAAGAATTCACCAAAAAAACTCCACCTGATTGTAACAGATTTTGAAACCGAATAAAAGAGGGTTGATTCATAACGATAATAAATTCAGGGGATGACGCAACTGGAGATGCGATCTCTTCATCAGATATGGCAACTGTGCAATTTGCCGTGCCACCACGAACCTCAGCACCATAAGAGGGGAGATAGGTTGTCATCTTTCCTTCCAACATCCCGGCACGAGACAAATTATAACCCATAGAAAGGACACCCTGTCCGCCAAAACCTGAAAATATTGTCTTAATCAGCATTTCTTAACCTTTATTCTATCTTTAATTACCCCTAAAGGGAACTCTTTTACCATCTCTTTATCAACCCAATGCCACGATTCAATAGGGCTCATCTTCCAATTCGTTGGACAAGGAGAGAGGATTTCAACCATTGAAAACCCTAGGTTATCTATCTGTACCTGGAAAGCCTTAGAGATGGCCTTTTTGGTTTTTTTGATATTTTTCGGTGAATTTACTGCTGTCCGTTCTATATATACTGTACCTTCTACAACAGAGAGTATCTCGCTCATCTTCAAAGGATACCCCTCTTTGTTCACTTCACGTCCATACGGGGATGTCGTCGTCTTCTGGCCGATCATCGTTGTCGGAGCCATCTGTCCTCCGGTCATTCCATAGACAGCATTATTGACAAATATAGCGGTTATTTTTTCTTCTCTGTTCGCTGCATGTATTGTTTCTGCCGTCCCTATTGCAGAAAGGTCACCATCTCCTTGATATGTAAAGACAATAGTTTCTGGACTGACCCTCTTGATGCCGGTAGCCACGGCTGCGCCTCGACCGTGGGCAGACTCGGCCATGTCGATATCTAAATAGTTGTATGCAAATACAGAACAACCAGGGGGTGGTATGCAGACAATCCTTTCTTTAAGGTTCATCTCATCGATTACTTCGCAAAGAAGTTTATGAATTACACTATGGCCACATCCTGGACAGTAATGGAATAGCCTTTCCTTCAACAATTTAGGTCTTTTGTATACGGTTTTTATTGTCATCGATTTAAACCCTTTTGATAATACTGCCGCGATAATATCCGAAAGACCTCGGATGGGGTTGGAATAACGCCACCGGGTCTTCCATAAAAGGATATTTCCCCATTTCCTTCTAAAGCCAGCTGAACGTCCTCAATCATCTGGCCCATATTCATCTCAAATACGAAAAAGTACTGAACCCTCTTGCTTATCTCTTGAATCTTTTTAAAAGGGAATGGCCAAAGGGTAATCGGTCGCAGCATCCCTACCTTCAGATTGTGTGCCCTGGCCTTTTTTATAGCCCCCTTTGCAATTCGAGCAGCTATTCCATAAGCAATTACAATCAGTTCAGCATCTTCCACCATGTATGTTTCGTAGTCAACCTCTTCTCTTTCAATCAGCCTATACTTTCTAAACAAACGCCAGTTGATCTCCTCTAATTCGTTTGGGTTTGAAGTGAAGGTTTTGATAATTTTACTTGGCCGGTCTTTTGCCCCTTTTAATGCCCAGCTCTTTGTGGATAGGTTTTCAGGTGCTTCTTTATGAAACTCTACAGGTTCCATCATCTGGCCAAGCATACCGTCACCAAGAATAATCACCGGAGTTCTATAGTTGTCGGCCAGATCAAAAGCCCTTTGGGTGAGGTCTGCCAGCTCCTGTCCTGAAGCCGGTGACAAGACGATCGTTCGATAGTCTCCATGGCCTCCCCCCCTTGTGGCCTGAAAGTAATCTGATTGAGAAGCTGAAATACTTCCCAACCCCGGTCCCCCTCTCATCATATTTACAATAACTGCAGGGAGTTCACATGCTGCTAAGTAAGAAATTCCCTCTTGTTTTAGACTTATTCCCGGGCTCGAAGAAGACGTCATAGCCCTGGCGCCAGCTATAGAGGCTCCATAGACCATATTTATGGCTGAGATTTCACTTTCAGCCTGAATAAATGTACATCCTTCCTTTCTGCTTAAATGTAAGGCCATGTACTCAGTTAACTCATTTTGAGGTGTAATCGGGTAGCCGAAATAACATTGACACCCGGCACGAATCGCAGCTTCAGCTATTACACTGTTCCCACTTATAAGATATTTATTCACGGTAAACCTCTATAGCAGCTTCCGGACAGACAATGGCACAGATTCCACAGGCATTACATTCACTATTATCGCTGAAACAAGCTGAAAAATAACCGCTGGAATTTATGCTTCCTGAATCCGATATTGAAGACTTGGGACAAAAATAAAAACATATTTGACAGCCTTTACAGGATTCCTGGTTGATTTCTATGTAGCCTTTCATTTTAACTTTTGCTTTCACCTTATATTCCGTTATTGAATGATTAATAATAAAAGCTATTATTTAACTCCTATTTTATGTTTTTGTCAAACATTTTTTCAATGGTTTGGAAAAGGGAGTTCGGCAACAACCCGTTTAGATATGACTAATTATTTGTTGATTTGGTAGCCTTTAAATGATACATTTATATCGACTTGTTCATGTTTGAAAATGTATAATCTAAAAATCCTTTGCCTGTCTGCAAAAAAAGGAAATTTTTCGTTTTTTATGGTGGACGGATTCAGAAATATGGGTTCTATAGCTCGAAAAGAGAAGGAGAGTGAATAATGGTGGAAAATAGACTGGATGTTCTTTTTAACCCGAAATCAATAGCAGTAATTGGAGCCAGTAATACACTAATGAAATGGGGATTTTTAGTATTCCATAACATTATTCGTGGAGGGTATAAGGGGAGGTTGTATCCTATAAATCCCAAGGAAAAAGATGTTTTTGGGATAAAGGCATACCCGGATATAAAATCGGTTGGAAAGAGGCTGGATATGGCTGTAGTGATTCTCCCAGCTCCTAAAGTGCCTCAAACATTAAAGGAGTGTGCTGAAGCAGGGGTAAAGACTGCTATTATTATCGCCGGCGGTTTTGGTGAGACAGGGGAAGAAGGTAAAAATCTGGAAGGAGAGATGTTGCAAATTGCAAAAAACAGCGGGATGAGGCTTGTTGGCCCAAATACTATGGGCATGTATAGCTCAACCGCAAATCTTTCCCTTTTAATGCCCCCTATACCTCTGAGACCTGGAAATATAGCATTTCTCTCTGAGAGTGGTAACCTTGGCACAACCATGATGCAGTCGGCCATAGTGAATGGCCTGGGGTTTAGTAGATATGTGAGTGTTGGTAACCAGGCAGATTTAAAGATTTATGAGTTTATGGAGTATTTTATTGAAGATAAGACGACGGACGCTGTATTAATATATGGAGAGGGGTTAGAAGAAGGCCGGGAATTTTTAAATATTTCAAAAAGGCTCACCCAAAAAAAGCCGGTTGTCGTATATAAGTCTGGTAAGACCGAAGCAGGCAAAAAGGCCGCAGCTTCTCATGTGGGAGCCATGGTGGGTTCCGATCGGTTATATGATTCAGCCTTTAGACAGTCTGGTGTAATTCGGGCGGATCATTCTTTTGAAATGGTAGATATTGTAAGTGTTTTATCCCGCCAACCACTACCCAAAGGAAGAAGGATAGGCATACTCACCTATGGAGGTGGCTGGGGTGTTATTGCATCCGATTTTTGTGGAATGTATAATCTTAGGGTACCTCAATTATCGGATGAGATTATTAGAGAAATGGATAAGTTTATGCCGCCTCACTGGAGCAAAGGAAACCCGGTCGATACAGTAGGAACATTGGATATCAGTATTTTCAGAAAAGCAGTTGAGACAATTTTGGAATGCGATGAAATTGACGGTCTGTTAGTCCTCGGTATAGGAGGGTATTCATTTTTTATCCATTATTATAGAAGTTTCAGTCTTTTGACAAACTATCAGCTAAGCCAAATGAAAAATTTACTTTGCGATACCGAAGCTCAGATCGCAAAAGATTTGATTGGGTTTATAGACAAGTATAATAAACCTATTGTAGTCACATCCATAGCGGATGTCGTAATGTCGGAAGCTGCCAGGATTTTAGAAGACAATGGAATTGTGAATATCCCTTCCCCTGAAAGGGCGGCTAAGGCTATGGCATCTTTGGTTTACTATGGTGAATATTTAAGAAACGTAAAACGTAAAAAGAAAAAATAAAACTTGCTTGAGGTAAACAGATAAAATGGTTTCAAAAGACAAGAGGATTCGAGTCCTCTTAACCAAGTCACATATTGATGGGCACGATAGAGGCATAAGATACATTGCCAGAAGATTAACAGAGGCAGGGATGGAGATAATCTTTACCAGGTATAGAACACCCGAAGATGTTGTGAACTGTGCAATGGAGGAAGACGTTGATGTTATCGGAATTAGTTTCTCCGTAGGTGGTCATACTGTTGTTACCTCAGAGGTTATGGACTTATTGAAGAAAAACGGCATGAGTGACATGTTGGTTATAGTAGGTGGTATTATTTCAGAGGATGAAGAGCCTGATCTATTAAGGTTGGGTATTGGAAAGACTTTTGGGCCAGGCTCTTATGCCGAAGATGTAATACAATATATTCAAGGTAATATATCTCGTTAAAACCTCTTTTTGCTATCCAGTAAGAGGGTTACCGGTCCATCATTGTGGATATTTAGATCCATTTTGGCTTGAAATTTCCCTGTAGAGACCCCAATATCGCTCTTTTTCATCCGAGAGATGAAATATTCATAGAGTGCCTCAGCCTTTTCTGGTTCGGCTGCATCAACAAATGAAGGTCTCCTTCCTTTCCTACAGTTACCCAGGAGGGTGAATTGTGATACAACCATAACCTCACCGTCGACATCTTTTACTGACAGGTTCATCTTCCCCTGAGTGTCATCGAAAATCCGTAGATTTACGATCTTGGATACCATGTAATCCGCATCACTATTTGTATCTTCCCTTTCAACCCCCAAGAGTACGAGTATCCCCTTCCCGATTTTGCTAACCAATCCGTCATCCACCGATACACTCGAATCCTTAACCCTCTGGATAACAACCTTCATCTAAAAACCATTAATCCGATTAACCTGAAAAAACTCCCTGTTCTTTTTCTTTTTCTCGATCTTGCCCACCGATGATTCCAGGCCGGGCTATTACCTCAAAGCTTCATTCTCGTATGTTTTTTAAACTCCTCAGCGTGCGCCTTAATCTCTTCGTGTACTCTCTTTATCTTTTCGTCAGAATAGCCAAGGACTTCTCTTAAAACCTGATCCGTATGTTGCCCTAAGGTTGGTGGGGGACTTGGCTCTCCTTCAATGCCGTAGTTGAAATGGATAGGGTTAGCGATCGCCCTTATCGCTCCGCATAACGGGTGGTCCATATGGAGCACTGTCTCATTATGGACTACCTGAGGATCGGCTACTACCTTGTCCAATGTATTTATCGAAGTAGCCGTAACATCTTCTCCCTGTAGAACTTCCAGCCAGTACTCACTGTCCTTTTCACGCAGTGCATCCTCAATGATTTCATCGAGCTCTTTTCTGTTTGCAAATCTTTTCTCTATTGTATCAAACCTCGGATCATCAAGCAGCCACTCTCTGTTTACCAATTTGGGTGTCTGTGGCCACATCACACCAGTCGTGATGTAGCCATTCTTTGTCTGATATGCCCCTAAAGGTAAGAAAGGATGCTTTGAACCCTGAGGTCCGGGTGGGATTCCTGAGATGAAGTAGTTTTGAAAATGGTTTGACATTAGAAACATCGTCGAATCCAAAAGATTAATGTCTATCTTTCGTCCCTCACCGGTAGTCTTTCTGTCATAGAGGGCTATTATTACTCCCATAGCAGCGAAAATCCCTGCCGAGATATCAGCAATAGGGATACCGGGTCTCATCGGTGGTCCTCCAGGTTCACCACAGAGGCTCATGGCCCCGGCTAATCCTTGAGCTATATCATCAACAGACATACGGTCTCGATAAGGGCCCGTAGGACCATACCCAGTGATGGAACAGCAGATGATTTTGGGGTTTATTTCCTTCAGTGTTTCATAATCCGCACCCAGCTTTTCCATTGCTCCTGCCTTGAAGTTATCATAGACCACATCCGAAACCCTCACCAGGTCATACAATGCTTCTTTACCTGACGGGGTACCAAAATCCAGCTCTATGCCCTTCTTGTTTCGGTTCAAAGCCAGAACATAGTAACCTTCGCTTTCTATCTTCGGCGGAATTATTCTCGTTAGATCCCCTCGTTCAGGGGCTTCAATCTTAATCACATCTGCTCCCATGTCTCCAAGCATCTGTGTCCCAAAAGGACCGGCATGGGCTTGTGACATGTCTACAACCCTGATCCCAGTAAGAGGCCCTTTTATTGCCATATCATCCTCCTTGAGTGATTCACTCAATCTCTGGTTTATAGAATTGCTATCCAGACCTACTTGCTCCCTGAAGTGAGAATACCCATCAGTTGAGTAATATCTTCAACTGATTCTAAATTTGAAAGGGTATCCATGCATGTTTCTGTATCCTGGGAAGAAAGGACAAGGCCGGCACAATCATTGAACTTGGTGCTTATGCCTTCCCAACCCAAAGGATTCTGTTTTTCACCTTTTGGAGACATGACCTTATGAGAAGCGACGCTACCGTCTTTAAGTGTAACCACTAACTCCGAGGCGAATATCTGGAATATATCATCTTGCATTTCCTTGGGATGAACATAATTTACTTTAGGAATGAGTTCCTGGGCTTCCTTTTGCATTACCCTTTCATCTGTAAAGTCACTCAGACCTACTTCTCCGTCAATAAGCGCTCTGGATATACAGTATTCGTTACTGAACTTTCCTTCCAACCCTGTTTTGGGGCGGGAATGGATCGTTGCAGTACGAATACCTTCACTGGTTCTGAGCTCTATCTTCTCCACGTCTTCAGCCTTAACGCCATGCTTCTCCCTCAGGGTCAAGGCAGCCTCGATACTGGTATGCGTGCCACCGCAGGAAGGCCATGGTTTTATCACTATTCCTTTGATAATATCATATTTTTCTCCCAGCCCCTCTCCGATCTTTTCCAGTTCAAGATCAGCCCCGCCGGCGAAAGTCTTGCAAAAGCCTTGCGGGCTCTCCAGAATACTTTTGTCAGCAGTGAATCCCTTCTGTGCTAATAATGCTGCTACGATACCATTCCTGGCTGCATTCCCTGCGTGGAAAGACTTGGTCATAGTGCCGAAGTTCTGTTTCAGCCCTGATGCCATAGAAGCGGCAATCCCAAGAGCCATTTTGACCTCATCAATATTCAGGTTAAGTAATTTGGCTGCTATAGCTGCTGCACCAAGAGATCCAATGGTAGATGTCACATGCCACCCTATCAAATAGTGTTGCAAGCAGACCGGCCCTATCTTGGCTCCTACCTCAAAGCCGATGATGTAAGACAATAAAATCTCTTTGCCAGAGAGGCGATACTTCTCACCCATGGCTAAAGCTGCCGGAAGGAGTGCTACTGTAGGATGCCCTAAAACAAAGGCTGAGTAGTCATCATAGTCCAGAACATGGGCCATAGTGCCATTTACCCATGCTGCTTGAGAGGCAGTGCTTTTAAAACCATAGCCCAGAATTCCTGCTTCAGGCGTCCCTCCTTCTTCTTTGACATAATCAGTTAAAAATTGAACTCCCGGTTCTTTATTGCCGGCAAGAGTGACTCCTATGCAATCGAGAATAGCCTCTTTTGCATCCCCTACCGCTTCAGCAGGGAGGTCTTCATATGAAGTTTCTACAATGAAACGAGCGATCTTCTCTGTACTCATAGTTATGCCCTCCTTTAATTAAAGTA
>JAUXFK010000003.1 GCA_030623035.1 Deltaproteobacteria bacterium
AGAATTGGCAATCGCTCTTTTTCTTTGATTTTATTAAATCCTTTAATTTCAATTGGTTAGTGCTCAGAGATATCTTTTATAATCATTTAAAGTAATGAGTAAAATAATGACTAAAACCCTTTGCATAGCGAACCAAAAAGGGGGGGTAGGAAAAACCACTACAGCCATTAACCTTTCCGCGTCTCTTGCAGTTGCCGAAAAGAGGACTCTGCTTATTGACATAGATCCCCAGGGAAATGCCTGTAGTGGCGTAGGTTTGACCAGAGACCAGATCAAAGACAACATCTATCATGTTCTTATGGAAGAAAAAGGGATTGAGGATGTTATAAAAAATACAGAGCTTTCATTTCTAGATGTAGTCCCCTCAAGTTTCGATCTCATAGGGGCTGAAATAGAATTGGTTAATGTTCCGTCAAGGGAGTTTAGGCTATTTAGGACATTACAAAAGATTAAAGATAAATATGATTACATCATAATTGATTGTCCGCCTTCCCTGGGTATATTAACGCTCAATTCCCTCGCCACCGCCGATTCAATCCTAATTCCTGTGCAGTGTGAGTATTATGCCCTTGAAGGACTAAGCAGTCTTTTAAAGACAATAAGATTGGTCAAAAAAGGGCTGAATCCCGGATTGAAAATAGAGGGGTTCTTGCTGACCATGTTCGATAGCCGAAACAATCTTTCACACCAAGTTTCTGAAGAGGTCAAAAAACATTTCAAGGATAATGTCTTCAATGCCATAATACCCAGAAATGTCAGACTAGGGGAATGCCCTAGTTTCGGTAAACCAATCTTGCTTTATGATATAAGCTGTAAGGGCGCCAGGAGCTATTTACAATTGGCACAAGAAATAATGGGTCATGGAAGGAAAAAACAGTGAGTAAGAGGAAGGCGTTAGGGAAAGGATTAAACGCATTAATCCCGGATATTGAACCCAATAATGAAATAAAAAATGACTATATATTCTGTAATATAGAAAACATTCAATCCAATAAGTTCCAGCCAAGAAAGGAGTTTGACGAAGGCAAAATAGATGGTCTCGTTTCGTCTATAAAAGAAAAAGGTATTATCCAGCCATTAATCGTAAGAGAAACCCTATTTGGCTATGAACTAATCGCCGGGGAAAGAAGATGGCTCGCTGCGAAGAAGGCTGGTTTTAAAGAGGTTCCTGTTATTGTAAAGAAGGCTTCTGATGTTGAAGCCTTAGAGCTTTCCTTAATCGAGAATATCCAGAGGGAAGACCTCGGCACTTTAGAAGAGGCCGAAGCTTACAAAATGCTTATAGAGGAGTTCAATCTGACCCAAGAAGAAATTGGGAAAAGAGTAGGAAGGGATAGATCTACCATCACAAATTCACTTCGGCTATTAAAGCTCCCACCTGAGATAAGGGATGGTCTTTCAAAAAATACGATTACGATGGGACACGCTAGAACATTGTTGAGCCTGGAAACCCTCCCGAAGCAAAGGGATGCTTACAGGAAAATAATGAGGGAGGGGCTTTCCGTTAGACAGACCGAGAAATTGATAAGTAGACTTAAAAGAGGAAAAGACAATAAGCCATCAGAAAAACAAGACGACATCTACTTGAATTCAATTAAGGATAACCTTGTAAAACGTCTCGGCACACAGGTAAAGATAATTCGAAAAAAAGGGGGGGGTGGAAGTATAGAGATATCGTTTTATTCTAATGAAGATTTGGATAGAATTATAGATACATTGAAGAAAATTTAATCAATTTCGTAATTTTTTGCCATCTAAAGGAGCTAACGAGATTTTATGATTTTAATTGTCTTTTTCTTACGATTTGAATTGTTTTGTTAAAGAGTTACTGAATTTCACATTTTTTACACAATATATAGTATTTTAATTGACTTTTACTACATTATATTGTATATTGTTAATTGATTTCCCTCAGCAAAAAAATCGGTCACAGCAAGGGCAATCACATTATAAGCCCGTGCAAAACTCGCGCCTGTTATGAGCGTAAAAAAAGAACAGTATTGATCTTTGTAATTGAACAGTTACTAATGTATCTGTTCATACGCGTAACCATCAAGCAACACTTCTGTTCTTTCTTAACGCTCTATACACCGCTCAAACAGTTGCACGCGTTATAATGTGACCGCCCTTGCTATGTTAACTCAATAAGCATTTATTGTATATTATTACAAGCAATGATTTTAATCGTTTTTGACGAAATTTCTTGAGTTATCTTATTCCAGGATTCAAAATGAAAAGTGAAAATATTAAATTGTTTGAGTGAGCTTGTGAGCGATTTTTATTTTCAAATAGGTGAAATATGAGTAGCGCTTACAATGCAGATAATATCAAAGTCTTAGAGGGGTTAGAGGCGGTTCGAAAGAGGCCTTCTATGTATATCGGATCTACAAGCGATAGAGGCCTCCACCATTTGGTATATGAAGTGGTTGACAATAGCATTGACGAGGCATTGGCTGGCTATTGTAACAGAATCGATATCGTCATGCAAATAGACAATAGCATTACCATCGAAGACAACGGTCGAGGAATCCCAGTAGATAAACATAAGACAGAAGGAAAGCCGGCAGCAGAGGTAGTGATGACCACACTCCATTCTGGAGGTAAATTTGACAACGAAAGCTATTCGGTTTCCGGCGGTTTACATGGAGTTGGAGTTTCTGTGGTGAATGCTCTTTCGGAGAATTTAGAATTAGAGATAAGGCGAGACGATAAAGTTTACCGCCAGCTTTACGAAAGGGGCGAGCCTAAGACAACGCTTGAAATCACAGGAAAAACAAAACGTAGAGGAACAAAGATCACCTTTAAACCTGATAGTGAAATATTTGAAAAAATAGAATTTAATTTTGATACCCTTTCCCAAAGATTTCGAGAACTAGCCTTTCTAAACAAAGGTATATATATTAATATCGAAGACGAAATAACTGAGAAGAAAAATGAGTTTCACTATAAAGGAGGAATCCTTTCCTTTGTTGAACACCTCAACAAGAACAAAAATGTCTTACATCCTAATCCCATTTACTTTGAAGGGGAAAGAGAATCTATTTCAATAGAGATCGCCCTCCAATATAACGACAGCTATAGTGAAAACATATTTTCTTTTGCCAATACAATCAATACCTATGAAGGAGGAACTCACCTCAGCGGATTTAAGTCAGCCCTTACCCGCACGATAAATTCCTATGCAACCAGCAACCTTTCAACCAAGGACCTCAAGGAAAATCTTGGTGGAGATGACATCAGGGAAGGATTGACAGCGGTCCTGAGTGTGAAGGTTCCGTCCCCTCAGTTTGAAGGACAGACCAAGACCAAACTCGGCAACAGTGAGATTAAAGGGCTATTAGAGTCCTTTTTCAATGAAAGACTGGGAACTTATCTTGAAGAAAATCCCAATATTGCCAAGAAAATTTTAACAAAGTGTATTGACGCAGCCAGGGCTCGCGATGCTGCCAAAAAAGCCAAAGACCTGGTAAGGCGAAAAAATGCCCTTGAGGTCAGCTCATTACCCGGTAAATTGGCAGATTGTCAAGAAAAGGACCCTGCAAGAAGTGAACTGTACCTTGTAGAAGGTGAATCTGCAGGGGGGTCTGCAAAACAAGGAAGGAACAGGAAAAGTCAGGCAATTTTACCTTTGAGGGGAAAGATTTTGAATGTTGAAAAGGCCAGGTTTGACAAGATGTTAGAAAGCCAGGAGATAAAAATTCTTATTACCGCCCTGGGCGCTGGAATAGGTAGGCTGGATTATGACCCTTCCAAACTTCGTTACCACAACATAATTGTTATGACAGACGCCGATGTAGACGGTTCTCATATTCGAACATTGCTTTTGACTTTTTTCTATCGTCAAATGCCTGATATTATTGAAAAAGTTTATCTATATATAGCTCAGCCGCCTCTATTTAAGGTAAAGAAAGGGAAGGTAAATAAATATATCAAGGACGAAGCCTCAATGGAAGATTATCTTTTAGAGGCCGGGGTTGAAAATGTAAAGCTGACCACCAATGAAACACAAGTCCCAATCTCAGGTGTTCGACTAACAAATCTGATGAAAAAAGTAATCCGATATAAAAAGATTTTAGAAAAGGTCCAAAAGAAAAAGAAAGACAGGTTTATAATCAATGCCCTGGCACAGAATCACGACTTTACGAAAGAAACACTAAAAAATCAAGATAAACTCATCAGAACCTTAGAGGACATTAAAAGCGATTTTGCTAAATTCCAACCAGAGGCCAGGCATATCGAATATCAAATTTCTGAAGATATAGAACATAACTGTTTTAAAATTCTATGCTCTTCATGGAAAAACGGTTCTACTTTAGAGACGGTTATAGATTTTGACATCTTAAACTCTCCGGAATTTGAAGAACTTCGCAAGCTATCCAAAAGCTTCTGTATAAAAGACAGGCCTCCACTCATTGTTGAAGATAATGGAAGCAGATTGGAGATGAATAGCTTAGAAGAGGTCGTTGATCATATATTTATCGTTGGAAAAAAGGGATATGAGATACAAAGATACAAAGGATTGGGAGAGATGAATCCAGATCAGCTATGGGAGACTACGATGAACCCTGATACAAGGACATTGCTCCAGGTAAAGGTTGAAGATGCCATCGAAGCAGATGCTATCTTTACTGTTTTAATGGGAGATCAGGTCGAACCCAGAAGGGAATTCATATATAATCATGCCTTAGATGTTAAAAATCTGGATGTATAAACGTAACAGTTTAGCTTTTTTAAATGTTATTTGCTTCAATGGTGGTCAAATTTTAACGCGTGCAACTGTTTGAACATCTTAGTGAGCGTTAAGAAAGAACAGGGGAAAAGCCTCGTTTTTCTAGGATGTTAATCGTTCCAAAGCTTATCGGCTGAATTTAATAGCTGAATGCTGTTCTTTCTTTATGCTCTTTTAGATGCGAGTTCTGCACGGGTTAAAATTTGATTGCCGTTGAAGCTTGGCCAGTGCTTTCTGTTTCATAAGGCTAAAATAATACATATAAACATATTACTGAAATCACTAAATACAATGCACCTTATCCTGCCCTTATGACCAACTAAACCTAACATCTTATTAACCTTACGGGTTTCTGTCTTCTTAAAAATATAAAGGAAAACTAAAGAGTATTATGTATTTACAACAACATAAAATCCCGGTAAGCATCGAAGATGAAATGAAAAAATCCTATATGGATTATGCGATGAGTGTCATTGTAGGAAGAGCCTTGCCGGATGCCAGGGACGGACTGAAGCCGGTTCATCGCAGAATTCTCTATGCAATGAATACTATGAGCAATTATTGGAACAAGCCTTATAAAAAATCAGCCAGGATTATCGGGGATGTTATAGGGAAGTATCATCCTCATGGCGATGCAGCTGTATATGATTCCATAGTTCGTATGGCCCAGGATTTTTCTATGCGCTATCCTCTTATAGATGGACAGGGAAATTTCGGTTCCATCGATGGAGACCCTCCAGCAGCCATGAGGTATACAGAGATAAGAATGTCCCGCCCGTCCTCTGAAATTCTTTCAGACATTGAAAAAGAGACTGTGGACTTTATCGCAAACTATGACGACTCCCTCTTTGAACCCACGGTTTTGCCGACTAAGTTCCCAAATCTCCTGGTCAACGGATCTTCGGGTATTGCCGTTGGAATGGCTACAAATATCCCCCCTCATAATTTAGTAGAAGTAATAGATGGAGTTATCGCCACAATAGACAAGCCCGACATAAGCATTAACGACTTAATTGAGTTCATACCCGGGCCTGATTTTCCCACTGCCGGCTTCATATGTGGTAAAAGCGGTATTAAAACTGCCTATGAGACCGGGAGAGGAATAATCCAGGTAAGGGCAAGGGCGAATATTGAAAAAACAAAAAACAGCCCTAAAGAATCTATTGTAATCACTGAGCTTCCCTACATGGTTAATAAAGCAAAGTTAATCGAAAAGATAGCTGAACTATCAAGAAAGAACAAGATAGAGGGAATCTCAGAACTCAGAGACGAGTCAGATAGAGAAGGAATGCGGATAGTTATTGATCTAAAAAGGAATGAAATTTCAAAGGTCATACTCAACCAGCTATACCAGCATACCCAGATGCAGGTATCCTTTGGTATTATAATTCTGGCTATTGTTGGCGGTCAGCCAAAGGTTCTCAATCTAAAAGAATCTCTCAACCATTTCATAAATCACAGAAAAGAAATTGTCATTAGAAGGACTTCTTTTGAATTAAAGAAAGCAGAGGAAAAGGCACATATCCTTGAAGGCTTAAGGGTTGCCCTTTCGAACATTGATGAAATCATCTCCCTTATCAAGTCCTCGAAAGGCCCACAAGAAGCCAGGGAAGGCCTTATAAGCAGATTCTCGTTATCCGCTATTCAGGCTCAGGCAATTTTAGATATGAGGTTACAGAAGCTCACCGCATTGGAACAAGAAAAAATCATAGAAGATTATATGGAAATCATTAAATCAATAGAAAAATACAGGCTGATCCTTTCGAACGAAAGGCTTGTCCTTGATATTATTGTTGAAGAGCTAACCGCTTTAAAAAAGTCGTATGGTGATGAGAGGCGAACAGAGATAATAGAAGAGAATACGGACATCTCTTTAGAAGACATGATCGTTGAAGAAGATATGGTTGTAACGGTTACCCACAGCGGATATATAAAGAGAAGCCCTCTATCCCTTTATCGAAGCCAAAAGCGAGGAGGTAAAGGCAAGAAAGGTACAACTACAAACGAAACAGATTTTGTAGAACATCTATACGTTCCTTCAACCAGAGATTTTATTCTCTTCTTTACGGATAAGGGTAAGGTTTTCTGGTTAAAAGTCTATGAAATACCTCAGGCAGGCAGGACATCCCGCGGCAAGCCTATTGTCAATCTGCTTAACCTTGGTCATGATGAAAATATTACAGCGATCCTTCCGGTTAAAGAATTTATAGATGACAAATTTATCATTATGGCAACAAAGAATGGAATAATAAAAAAGACCCCGCTTATCGCTTTTTGCAACCCTCGCGTCTCCGGGATAATCGCTATAAACATTGATGAAGGAGACAGGCTAATCGATGTGAGGCTGACCGATGGCAACCAGGACATCTTTCTTGGCACCAGATTCGGAAAGTCTATCCGTTTTAATGAAGCCCAGATAAGGAGTATGGGAAGAATATCCAGGGGGGTCAAAGGCATTAAATTAAATAAAGGTGATAAACTCGTTGGTATGGAAATTATAAATGATGGCACTACTATTCTCTGCGTCACTGAAAAAGGCTTAGGCAAAAGAACCAGGGGCTCGGATTACAGGCCTCAAAAGAGGGGCGGGTCCGGTAATATTACAATAAAGTCTACAGAAAAGAATGGCCCAGTCGTTGGCTTGAAGCATGTAAACGATGAAGATGATTTAATGCTCATTTCTGATAGAGGAAAGATCATCAGGATTAATGCGAAGGGTATTCCAATAACAGGAAGAAACACCCAGGGAGTAAAATTAATCGTTATCTCTGCTGATGAGAAACTAGTAAGTATAGCCAGACTGGCGGATAATGGGAATGGCTGAATCAAAGCGGAAAATTCATAGATGGATTAAAACAGGTTTTTTATTGGCTATTATTATCCCCTTTTGCACTGCCATTAATTGTAGTAAACAAGACTCAGATCATCTTCAAAAGGCCGAAGACTTAAGGGATAAAGGCGCCTATGTACAAGCCTGCTTAGAATATAATAAAATTATAGACAAATACCCCGATAGCCCTTTTGTTGCAGAAGCCCTCTTTCAACTTGGCAACACTTATCGCCTCTATATCAAAGATTATAAAAATGCCATTAATAATTATAAAAGATTGACCTCTTGCTTTCCTGACTCAGGGTTTGCTCCTCTTGCCCAAAAAAACATTGCAGAAATCTATATGGATAAATTTATTGACTATAAGGCTGCCATATTAGAATATCAGAGGGTTTTGGACAATTATCCGGAGTTAGAGGATGCCGACGAATTTCAGTACCAGATCGCCCAATGTTACTCACTCATCAATGACTTTGAACAGGCCAGGGTAGAGTATGGAATCCTCCTTGAAAACTTCCCGCAAACAAAACTGGCGGATGATGCTTATTTACAGATTGCCGGCAGCTATTATCTTGAAGATCGTCTTGAAACTGCGATAGAATCCTATAAGGAAGTTATAAAAAAGCACCCAAAAACGATGAGTTCAATCTATGCAGAGTTCTACATTGGCAATTGCTATGAAGAGATGGAAAAACTCCAGGATGCCTTAAATATCTATGAAAATATTCTCAACAAATACAATGACAAAGAAGTCGTACAGATAAGGATAGATAACATTAAGAAAAGATTAAAAAAAAGGACACGATGATTAGAGAAATAGGTGTTTTGGGAGCTGGGAGCTGGGGAACTACCCTTGCAAACCTTTTAGCAGAGAAAGGATATACGGTTACCCTTTGGGTATATGAACCGGAGCTTTGCGAGATAATAAAAAGAAAACGAGAGAACACATTTTATCTTCCCAATTCAAGGTTGTCATATAATATTTATCCGACCACCTCTTTTGCTGAAGTCTGCAAAGACAAAGGAATGCTTGTATCTGTTATGCCTTCTCATGTGGCAAGAAACGTAATCTCACAAACCATTCCTTTTCTTTCGGAGAAACCCATTGTAGTCAGTGCATCCAAAGGCATTGAGTCTGATACCTTGATGAGTATGTCCCAGGTATTAAAAGAAGTTCTACCTGCTACATTACATGAAAATCTGGTCTACTTGTCAGGCCCCAGTTTTGCAAAAGAGGTCATTAAGAAAACACCTACTGCAGTATCTGTTGCATCAGAAAACCCAGAGGCATGCAGCATTGCACAGAAGGTCTTTTCAACTAAATTTTTCAGAGTTTATACGAACTCAGATGTTACAGGAGTAGAACTGGGGGGAGCACTAAAGAACGTTATTGCCATTGCTGCCGGAACCTCCGATGGCCTGGGGTTTGGTCACAATACTCGAGCTGCCCTGATTACTCGAGGGTTAGCGGAAATCTCCCGCATGGGAGTTCTCATAGGGGCAAATCCTCTTACCTTTTCCGGTTTAACCGGTCTTGGAGATCTCGTACTTACATGTACCAGCGACTTGAGTAGAAACAGGTCCGTGGGGCTACAGCTAGGCAAAGGAAAAAAACTAAAGGAGATATTAGATGGCATGAATATGGTAGCCGAAGGGATAAAGACTACAAAGGCTGCTTATTATTTTGCCAAAAAACTTAATGTTGAGATGCCTATTACAGAGCAGATTTATTATTTGCTTTACGAAGACAAGCCAGCCAGAGATGTGGTGACTCAGCTTATGAGCAGAGACCTGAAAAGTGAATTGGAGTCTTACAATACCCTTTAGATTTCCTTTTCTTTTCGGCTTTTGTAAACCTTCTCAATCCGTTTATGGAGTTTTCAAATGATTGGTTCAGATCCTCTCTTTTTAGGTATCGATGTAGGTTCGGTTAGTGTCAATACAGTAATAATGAACCAAGAAAGGTCTGTTCTGGAAGAACACTATAACAGAACAATGGGGGATCCCATAGAAACTGTTAGAAGGGTTCTTACGGAAATATTCTCTCGTATCAATAAAGATCAATTAAAAGCTGCCTCGATTACAGGAACAGCAGGTAAATTGGTAGCACAACTCATAGGGGCAACCCCTGTCAACGAAATTATTGCACAGTCTAACTCTATAAACTATCTCTACCCCCAGGTAAGGACAGTTATTGAAATTGGAGGAGAAGACTCCAAGCTGATCTTACTTGAATCCGATAATCTTCAAAACAAGGCGAAGATATTAGATTTTGCAATGAATACCATCTGCGCTGCCGGCACTGGATCCTTTCTCGATCAACAGGCCCATAGATTGGGTCTGAGCATTGTAGAGTTTAGCAAACTGGCATTAAAATCGAAAACCCCACCACGCATTGCCGGAAGGTGTAGTGTATTTGCTAAAACAGATATGATTCACTTACAACAGTGTGCCACCCCCGACTTTGATATCGTTGCAGGGCTGTGTTATGCACTGGCAAGAAACTTTAAAGGTAATATTGGGAAAGGCAAGACTTTTACTCCTCCCATTTCATTTCAGGGTGGGGTAGCTGCCAATATCGGCATGAGAAAGGCATTCATCGACGTATTGGAATTGAGGGAACAGGACTTAATCATTCCAGAATATTTTGCATCAATGGGAGCAATTGGCTCTGTGATATCTACTATGGAAAATCCGGACACTCAAATAGTGTTCATTGGACCGGACAGGATCAATGGCTATCTTGAATCCAACAAAGAAAAAGTTGTATTGCTCAGCCCTCTTTCACTTTCTTGTGAGCATAAAAGAAAAAACCCCCCACAAAACACCATTCATTCCATATGTGAAAGAGTAGACAGGATTGACGCCTATTTAGGGATAGACGTAGGATCCATCAGTACAAACGTTGTGGTTATTGATAAAGACAAAAACCTTCTCTCAAAAAGATACCTGATGACTACAGGAAACCCCATAGAAGCAATAAGAAGGGGGCTGAAGGAGGTTGGCGAAGAGGTTGGCGACTTTGTAAACATACGAGGCGTAGGAACAACAGGCTCGGGCAGGTATTTGACAGGTGACTTTGCTGGTGCAGATATTGTAAGAAATGAGATAACTGCTCAAGCTACTGGGGCGATTCATTTGGATTCGAAAGTCGATACAATATTCGAAATCGGAGGTCAGGATTCAAAATATATTAGCATTAAAAACGGGGCAATCGTCGATTTTGAAATGAATAAGGTTTGTGCTGCCGGCACAGGATCTTTTTTGGAAGAACAGGCAGAAAAGTTAGGGATATCTATTAAGGATGAATTTGGAGAGTTAGCCTTAAACGCATCTTCGCCTGTTTCTCTTGGTGAACGCTGCACAGTATTTATGGAATCCGATCTGGTCCATCACCAACAGAGAGGAGCCGATAAAGACAACCTCGTTGCAGGGTTGAGTTATTCTATAGCGATTAACTATCTAAACAAGGTAGTAGGAGATAGAAAGGTAGGAAATCGTATATTCTTTCAAGGAGGAACGGCCTTCAACCTGAGTGTGGTAGCTTCCTTTGAAAAACTGCTAGGCAGACCCATTATAGTCCCTATGAACAATGAGGTTATGGGGGCTATAGGAGTGGCAATCCTTTCAATGGAGGCGGACATAGAAGGTAAAAGTAATTTTAAAGGGTTCGATCTTAGCGAAAGAAGTTATGACCTTACTTCTTTTGAATGCAATGGTTGCCCAAATATGTGCGAGATTAGAAAACTCACCGTTAAAGGAGAAAGTCCCCTTTTCTATGGAAGCAGATGTGAAAAATATGAAGTAGATAAAAAGAAAAAGAAAGGGGATGATCTCCCGGATCTTTTTGCCGAAAGGGAAGACCTTCTGCTCAATATTTGTCGAGAGGATAGCAAACAAGATGATAATGCCCCTGTAATAGGGATTCCCAGGATTCTCTTCTTCCATGAATTGCTTCCCCTATGGAAGTCGTTCTTCAATGGGTTGGGATTTAAGGTTGTCTTTACTGAAAACAGCAATAAAAAACTAATCCATCAGGGGGTTGAATGTTCTGTAGCTGAGACATGTTTCCCTATAAAGGTCTCTCACGGGCATATACTCGAACTGATAAACAGCGGTATTAAGAGGATATTCTTGCCAAGTATTATAAATATGAAAGAGACCAACCCTGATGTGGAACACAGTTTTAATTGCCCTTATGTACAATCCTTCCCATATACTGTCAAGTCTGCCATAAACTTTGAACAATACGGAGTGACGCTATTGCAACCCGTAATTCACCTTGGAAGAGGAAGGGACGGCATAAGGAAGGCGCTTTATAAGATGGCAAAGCAGCTACGGATACCTTCTAAAGGTATCAAAGTTGCCCTTTCCAGGGCTTTTGAGATTCAGGATGTTTTTTATTCTAAACTAAAGATCCGTGGAGCAGAGGTTTTAGATAATCTCAAAGAAGACCAGAAGGCTATGGTCATCGTAAGCAGGCCTTACAACGGTTTCGACACCGGCATCAATTTGAACCTGCCAAAGAAACTCAGAGATCTGGGGGTTCTTGCTATCCCATCAGATTATCTGCCTATAGAAGGCCCTGATATTAAAGATACCTGGGGACATATGTACTGGAAGTATGGACAGCGGATCTTAAGCGCAGCCCATATTATAAGAAACAGCCCTAATCTATATGCCATATACATCACCAATTTTGCATGCGGCCCCGATTCATTTATATTGCATTTCTTCAGGGAAAAACTAAAAGGAAAACCATACCTTCAAATAGAGATTGATGAGCACAGTGCAGATGTTGGAGCGATTACACGTCTTGAGGCCTTCCTCGATACATTGAATAACGTCAAAAAAGATAGCACGATTAAAAAACAAAAAAAAGGATTGTTTACTTCTGTCGACAGTGCAAATAGCAGAAAGGTTTATATCCCTTATATGTCTGACCATGCAATTGTCCTCTCCGCTGCATTCGATGTCTGCGGAATACCCTCTGAACCAATGCCGGAATCCGACGAGATTACCCTGGAGCTGGGAAGGAAATTTACTTCAGGTAGAGAGTGTTTTCCATGTATCCTTACTACCGGAAATATGGTAAGGCTATTAAAATCCCCTGACTTCGATCGTGAAAAAACCGCCTTCTTCATGCCGGCTGCCAATGGCCCATGTCGTTTTGGCCAGTATCACCGATTTCACCGTATGGTTCTCGACGAATTGGGTTTTGATGATATACCCATCTATGCCCTTAGCCAGGATGAGACCCTTTATCAAGAACTACAAAGCGCTGGTAAAAAGATAATCCGTCTGGCATGGCAGGGCATCATGGCTGTCGATATTATCGAGAAGAAACTGAGAGAGACAAGACCCTTTGAGAAAATTCCGGGAGAGACAGAAAGGGTATACCAGCATTGCTTACAAAGTTTTTCTGATGCGATCAGAAAAAAAGGAGGGCTACTTGAAACCTTAAAGGATGCACAGGCTGAATTCAACAAAATAGAACTAAATAACTCAATAAAGAAACCGATTATTGGTGTAGTGGGAGAGGTTTATGTCCGTTCAAATAAATTCAGCAATGAAAACATCATCTTAGAGATTGAAAGGCTTGGTGGAGAGGCATGGGTTCCTCCGTTTTCGGAATGGATATTTTACGCAAACTTTACGTCCAAGATGAGGAGCATAAGAGATAAGAACTATAAGTGTTTATTCAGCACTTACTTTGCTGAATTCTTTCAAAAACTGGATGAACATAGATTGGTAAAGGTATTTGACGGATCTCTTAAGAACCTTCGAGAGCCTTCTACCAGGCAATTACTGAAATACGCAAAACCCTATCTTGATCCTTCTTTTGAAGGCGAAACAATCGTTAGCATTGGAAAATCTGTGGACTTCTACAAAAAAGGAGTGAGCGGTCTTATAAATGTTATGCCATTTACCTGTATGCCAGGTACAATCGTAAGCGCTTTACTAAAGAGATATAGAGAGGATTATAACAATATCCCCGTTCTAAATATGGCCTTTGATGGACAAAAAACCACCAATACCCAGACTAGATTAGAGGCCTTCATCTATCAAGTCAGGCAGTATCAAGAACAGATGGAAAATAATTAAAATATGTGTAACAGTTTAGCTTTTTTAAATTTTAGTTGCTTCAACGGTGGTCAAATTTTAACGCGTGCAACTGTTTGAACATCTTAGTGAGCGTTAAAAAAAACAGGGGGAAAGCCTTGTTGTTCTAGGATGTTAATCATTCCAAAGCTTATCGGCTGAATTTAATAGCTGAATGCTGTTCTTTCTTTATGCTCTCTTAGATGCGAGTTCTGCACGGGTTAAAATTTGATTGCCGCTTTAGTGACCGATTTTTTTTGCTGAGGGAACTCAATAGCCATTTAATGTAAAATTTACTGACATTTGAAAAACGAGTATACATCTTATCGATTTTAAAAGGAAAGGAGGTGATTGATAGGTGGGAACTACACTTTTGCGAGTTTTCCTGGTTTTATTCTGTTCCATTTGTGGTTATTATATTGTTTATGAATTTTTTGGCTCTTTATCCATGGCAATATTGGGAGCATTCGCAGGCCTGTTTATTTCTTCAACTGTAATTATTTTAGAGAAGAGCATTGTGAAATATCCGATGAGATCCATAGTTGGGGGATGTATAGGGCTGATCATTGGTCTTATTATTGCAAATTTGTTTTCTTATGCATTTTTATTCGGATTACTCGGGGGACAGGTTCCCGGTCTTATAGTCCATATATTAACAAACTCCATTGTAGGTTATATCGGCCTGAGGGTGGGGAGCAAGAAAGGGGAGGAGCTCCAACTAGTTGATTTAACGACGTTTTATAAAAGGCATCCCGCTGCAGAGAGTATAAAAATCTTAGATACCAATGTTATTATAGATGGCAGAATAGCAGACATCTGTGAGACTGGATTCATTGAAGGGACATTTATCGTTCCCCATTTTATTCTCCATGAATTACAACTTATTGCCGATTCTTCTGATCCTATTAAGCGAACCAGAGGGAGGAGCGGCTTAGACATATTGGAAAGCATGCAAAAACAGGTTGATTTAGATGTGAGAATTATAGAGCAGGATTTTCCTAAGATAAAGGAGGTGGATGACAAGCTGGTAGCACTGGCTAAGGAAATGAAGGCAAAGGTCATTACAAATGATTTCAACCTCAACAAGGTAGCGCAGCTTCAAGGAGTATCCGTATTAAATATAAATCAATTGGCAAATGCCCTCAAGCCGGTCGTGCTTCCTGGAGAGGTTATGAATGTTCGGATACTGAAAGAAGGGAAGGAGTCGGGACAGGGGGTGGCATACCTCGATGACGGCACAATGGTTGTGGTCGATAATGCGAAAAGATATGTAGGGAAAAAGGTCGAAGTATCTGTGACCAGTGTTCTACAAACTACTGCTGGAAGAATGATTTTTTCTGTCTTAAGAGAAGAAGCCTCCGATGGGATTGTACAGAATCTCGGTTATTAAATGTTTGCAAAAGAGACAGGGTTTTAAAAGGTTCCAAAATGAGGAGTCGATGAGGGTTGTTGTCCTGGTCCCCGCTGCAGGAATGGGAAAGAGAATGAGGCGCTGCATCAGTAAGCCATTTCTTCATATAGGGGGTAAAGCGATATTAGCCAGGACCCTTTTACAGTTTGAAGACTCAGACAGTGTTAACGAGGTTTATGTTATTATCTCTAAAATGGAGGAGCGTCGCTGTAAAGAAGAGATCATAGAAAAATACAATCTGAAAAAGGTGACTAAAATCGTTATCGGTGGTAATGAAAGGCAGGTTTCTGTTAAAAACGGTCTCGATGCAATTGAACAGGGCTGTGATGTGGTGATGATACATGATGGCAACCGTCCATTTATTACCTCCCAGCTTATAGATGAATCGATATCAAAAACCATAGGGTACGGTGCAACTGTAGTCTCAATTCCAGTAAAGGACACGGTTAAGGCCGTCTCTTCTGATGGGGAGATTATAGACACATTGGATCGAAAGAAACTCTGGCTTGCCCAGACCCCTCAGACTTTTCAATATGATATTATAAAAAAGGCATACGAAAATGCCTTTTTAAATAATCTGTCTTCTTATGATGATTCCTCTTTAGTGGAGCTTTTAGGGATAAAGGTTAGAACCATAATGGGTTCTTATAAGAACATTAAGATTACAACACCCGAGGATCTGATTATAGCTGAGGCCTTTCTGAAGGATTGAGAAGTCAATCCCTTAGTGCTCTAACTCGTAAATTCGGTGTCGTATTTTAGGTCAGAGTTCCGATCGTTGACCCGTCGGATTCGGGGGACCCTAAAGTGTAAAGTGCCTAAAGTGAGCTAAAGTGCCTAAAGTTAAAATATTCTAAGTGACTATTGAGTTAACTCCGAATAAAAGAAATTTCATGTTAATTATTAAAGGGATAGCATTATTAGAAATTTATTGGACGCTCTCGTCTCTTATTTTTTAGAATCGAGACGTTACCCATAATGTTTTCGGAGCGAATTCAATAACCATTATATTATATTTTGATTTCATTCTTAAAATCCGCTCTGATTCTTGTCCTGTTTGCTTTATGGCTGTTTGCTCTAATCGAAGTTCCGTAATACATGACTAATGCTCTGAAAGCGTATCCCTTAACTTTAGTTCACTTTAGGCACTTTAAACTTTTAGGTATTAAGGCCGGTTTATGAGAATAGGTTTTGGTTATGATGTCCATCAGTTGGTTGAAGGCAGGAAGCTTATATTAGGCGGAGTTGATATACCCTTTCATTTGGGGTTGCTGGGGCATTCTGATGGTGATGTTCTTCTTCATGCAATCTGTGATGCTATACTGGGGGCTATTGGAGCGGGGGATTTGGGGAAACATTTCCCTGAAAGCGATCTCAAGTTAAAAGGTATATGCAGCATGGAATTGCTCGGGGTGGTAAGAATCTTAAAAAAAGATAGAGGGTTCAGGATCAATAATATTGATTCTACAATCGTCGCCCAAAATCCTAAATTGGCGGATTATATTGACAGGATGGTTGAAAACATTGCCGGTGTTTTGGGTATGAATACCGGTAAAGTGAATGTGAAAGCCACAACTACAGAAGGGTTGGGGTTTGCTGGTAAGGGGGAGGGGATTGCTGCTTATGCAGTGGTTTTAGTAAGATCGATTGAAGATTAAAAGGCCCCTCTTCGAAGTCTTTTGTTGTAATATCGTATTATTTTAGCCTTATGAAACAGAAAGCACTGGCCAAGCTTCAACTGCAATCAAATTTTAAAAAGCTAAACTGTTACAAATTAATAAAGGGCATATAGTAGGTAACCGATTTGCTTAGATCCATATACTTCTGGATTGTTATTACCGTTATTACCATATTATACCTGCCTGTGGTAGCCTTGAGTCTCCCCTTCAACAAAAGGGGAAGGGTGACACGGTTTCATGTTAATACCTGGGGCGGGTTGTGTCTCTTTGCCAGTGGTGTGAAGCTTCGAGTAACCGGCATGGAGAACATTATTCAGGATAAACCTCAGATATTAATGTCAAACCACCAGAGTATGCATGATATTTTTGCATTATGTGCATTGCCGCTTTCCTATAAGTGGTTGGCAAAGAAGGAACTTTTTAAGGTTCCCATTTTCGGTTGCCTGTTGTACATGATAGGCTGTGTCAGTGTTGACAGGTTTAATCCCCAAAAGGCAAAAAAGGGCATGGATGCTGCTCAGGCTAAAATTCAAAGTGGGGCATCAATAATGATCTTTCCCGAGGGAACGAGAAGTTATGATGGTAGACTGCAGCCTTTTAAAAAAGGTGGATTCCTGCTGGCCTTGAAGAAGAAAATCCCCATAGTCCCGATTACAATCAAAGGCAGCAATGAGATCATGAAGAAGGGGACTATGAAGGTTCATCCAGGAGATATAGATATTATAATTGATGAGCCGATAGAAACCAAAGATTTACGAGTTAGAGACAGGAGAGACCTTGTTCAAAAGGTTTATGATATAATCAGTAGAAATCTAGGTGAAGATGTCTGAATATTAAATCCCCTTAAAAGCGATGCTTGATATGGTTTTAAAAGGATGCTTTAATGACGGTTCCCCATGCGATTATCTTAGGAATTCTTCAGGGGCTGACGGAATTTTTGCCTGTAAGTAGCTCAGGACATTTGGTTATTGCGCAGCATTATTTAACGGGATTTAATCAGCCGGGGATCCTATTCGATGTTATGTTTCATATGGGGACGCTATTCGCAGTTCTGATATACTACAAAAAGGATATCTTCCTTATTTTAAAGTCAATCTTCGATGGGTTTCATGTCCGGCGAGGGTATAAAGATAAAGACTGTGATATATATAGATCACAGCGAAGATTTGCGTTATTGATTGTTGTGGGGACTCTTCCCACAATTGCAGTCGGGTTTTTATTTAGGGATCATGTTGGGATTTTATTCGATTCTGTTAAGTTCACTGCGTCCATGTTAATTGTAACAGGCATACTTCTGGCTTTTGCGGATCGTATCAAGGTAAAAAAGCGAGATGTAAAAGCCTTAACCCTTAAGGATTCTCTTCTCATTGGCTTCGTTCAGGGGCTCTCGATTACACCCGGTATTTCTCGGTCAGGTTCTACAATCGCTACAGGCCTGTTCAGAGGGATTGATGGTGAAGAAGCTGCAAGATTTTCTTTTTTGCTTTCAATCCCAGCCATTCTGGGAGCAACAGCACTGGAAATTCCGGAAATCTTACACATTAAGGCTGGTGATATCCTGGCCTGTACAATTGGTACTTTTACTGCTATGATAACAGGTATCCTGGCCATACGGTTTTTTATCAGGATATTAAAGCAGCAAAAGTTAAGATACTTTGCTTATTATTGTTGGGGTCTTGGATCAATGGTTATACTGCTTAATTTTTTATCATAGTACACGCATTCTTAAATATGATTACGTATTAAGTTTAAAGTGCCTAAAATGAGCTAAAGTGCCTAAAGTTAAAATATTCTATTTTGATTTCATTCTTAAAATCCGCTCTGATTCTTGCCATGTTTGCTTTATGGTAGTTTGCTCTAATGGAAGTTCCGTAATACATGACTAATGCTCTGAAAGCGTATTCCTTAACTTTAGTTCACTTTAGGCACTTTAGGGTTCCCCGAATCCGACGGGTCAACGATCGGAACTCTGACCTAAAATACGACACCGAATTTACGAGCTAGAGCACTTAACCGGCAGTAAGGTTTCGGATAAAAGGATAAAGTGGCCGGAATAAAAGAGATAGGATGGATTTAAAAAAGAATAGAGATATAAGACCTGGCAATAAGTACAAAGCGGGTAAAATGGCATCTTTTTCATTAAAAAACAGGATCGTTAGAGAGATTGTTGGATTGGTAATCTTTGGTCTGGCTGTTTTTATAACTTCCAGCCTGATCTCTTATGACCCTAAAGATCCATCCTTTAACAGCTATGTCTCTAATGTAGAAAAAGTCAATAACCTGTGGGGTATTACCGGGGCTTATCTGTCTGATGGTATCTTACAGGTTTTTGGTCTGGCTTCCTATCTTTTCTCGATCATTCTCTTTGTTGTATCTTTGCGATTATTCTTTATAAAAGAGTTCAGGTTTAATTATTACAAGTTAATCGCCTATGTCCTGTTGATTTTAGCAACAACCGGGATATTGAGCTTGAGGTTTAATAATCTAAGGATTTTTGATCAGCCGGTTATATCAGGTGGAGTTCTGGGCGGGGTATTGGTCAGTGAACTGGAGAGATACTTTAATCGAATGGGTGCATATACGCTCCTTGTGTTGGTCTTTGTTTCCTCCTTAATGGTCAGTGTGAATATATCATTATTGTGGGTTGGAAAGAAAACCAAGAACTTGTTTTTAACCGCATTGGGAGGGCTCAAAGTTTTTTATGTCAAATACAAAGAGAAGTTTAAACGTCCGAAAGAAAAACTTTCTAAAAAGAAGAAAAATAAGAGGACTTATAAGTCTAAGTCACCTGCTATCATAGATTCTTCGCAAAAGAGTCAGAGAGTTAAAGAAGATGTAGAATTGAAACAGGAAGAGTTTGATATCCCAAGGCCAAAAGGTACTTATCAATTTCCCCCCTTGTCGCTTTTGGACACTCAGGAGCAGAAGAGAACCAGAATAGATCGAGAGAGTCTGGTAATGAACTCAAAGATTCTTGAGAAGAAACTCCTTGATTTTGGAGTAGAGGGCAAGGTTACGGAGGTAAGGCCGGGGCCGGTCATAACCATGTATGAATTTGAACCTGCACCAGGGGTTAAGATCAATCGAATCGTTAACCTTTCAGATGATCTGGCATTGGCACTCAGGGCGATTAGTATCCGGATTGTGGCTCCTATACCTGGTAAGTCTGTTGTAGGCATAGAAATACCAAATTCTGTCAGAGAGACAGTCTTTTTTAAGGATATAGTAGATAAAGATGTTTTCTACAAAGCCGGCTCTAACTTGACTGTAATTTTAGGGAAGGATATCTTTGGAAACCCGGTAGTCACTGACCTTGTAAAGATGCCACACCTGTTGATAGCCGGAGCAACAGGAACTGGGAAGAGTATTTCAGTAAACTCTATGATTTGCAGTCTCCTGTTTAAGGCTGACCCGGATGAAGTGAAGATGATAATGATAGACCCAAAGAGACTGGAACTATCCGTTTACGGAGGAATCCCCCATCTTTTATGCGAGGTGGTTACTGAGGCGAAACAAGCTGCAACAGTATTGAAATGGCTGGTTGAAGAGATGGAGCGCAGGTATCGCCTGCTTGCAGAAAAAGGGGTGAGGAACATAGAGCGTTATAATCAGAAACTTGACAGTGAGTCAATAGATCCGGCCCGGGTAATCGTAGATTTAAAGAAGGATGCTTCATCTGATGATGGATTAGAATCCGGGGAGAAGTTACCTTATATCGCTGTAATAATTGATGAACTGGCAGATCTGATGATGGTTTCGTCAAAGGAAGTTGAAGAGTCAATTGCAAGATTAGCGCAGATGGCAAGAGCTGCTGGTATTCATCTGGTAGTCGCTACCCAACGTCCTTCCGTAGATGTGTTGACCGGCATAATTAAGGTTAATTTCCCTGCAAGGATTTCCTTCCAGGTTTCGTCCAAGGTTGACTCACGTACGATATTGGATACAAACGGTGCAGAGCACTTATTGGGATCAGGTGATATGCTTTTTATGCTGCCGGGCACGGCAAAGATTCAACGGATTCATGGGGCATACCTTTCGGAAAAAGAGATAAAGAGAGTGGTCGATTTTATAAAGGAGCAGGGGATGCCGGTTTACAACCAATCTATGCTGGAACCCAAGGAAGATGTTCATGCAAAAAACAGTCTTGAGTATGACGAAAAGTATGATGAAGCTCTGGAACTGGTAGCCAATACAAAACAGGCTTCGATCTCAATGGTTCAGAGGCATCTAAGAATAGGTTATAATAGAGCGGCCAGGATAATTGAGAAGATGGAAGAAGAGGGAGTAGTTGGACCGTCCGATGGTGTGAAACCAAGGAAGGTCTTGATAAACAGGCTTTGAATTAAACACACACCGGAGAAAAACATTGAGAGTTTTTAGGATTATTTTGCTTTTTGGAGCGTTATTCGTTTTACCTGTTTTATTTCCAGAGTTGGCTTCAGGTATTGTGCTGGAAGAGATTATTGATAAAGTTCAGGGTGTTTATAAAGGGACAAAGGACTTTAAAGCAGAGTTTATTCAAGAATCTATCATCAAGTCGATAGATAAAACCGAAGTCTCGAAGGGGAAGATATATTTTAAAAATCCAGGAAAACTCCGCTGGGATTATGATGTTCCTGACAGACAGGAGATTGTTACAGATGGGAAGACCCTCTGGATGTATGTGCCTCAAGACAGACAGGTGATGATAAATAAACTCTCCGATGTATATCAATCCAACACCTCTACCTTCTTTCTGTTTGGAATGGGAGACCTAAAGAGAGATTTTTATATCCATTTGGTCAAACCTGATTCTAATGATGTAGAAAAAGGGTATATATTAAAACTCACCCCAAAAGAGTCACAGCCGAATATCAGCGAGTTGTTTCTTTTAATAGATAAGGCTACCTTCCAGGTTATAGAAACCTATTTTTACGATTTTTATGAAAATTTTATTCGAATCAAGTTTAAAAATGCCGTAATAAACAGAGGTTTATCAGATTCGTTATTTGTCTTTACCATCCCTAAAGGTGTAGAGGTTTTAGAGGCGCCCCAGATGTTCGAAGAGCAATAAAACCTTGATATATCTTCCCTTCCTGCCCTCTATAGGGGGCAGGGCCCTGTACTGCGGGGATCGCGAACCTGTCCCCACAGTTCCGAATCATTTACTGACCGCCGGAGGCATAGTCATAGACAGGGCGCGCAGCCCGGAAGAGAAAGCCTGGTCGATACTTAACCCTCCCCTTCAAATTGTCATTTTTTAATTGACAAAAACCAAATCTTTTGTATTGTTTCTTCGTTTAATCTGAATGAAAAACATCGTAACTGTTTAGCCGGATAGTGATTTGTATGGTCTTTGACGAGCATTTTTGAGTTATTTTGTTAAAGATTCAAATGCCTTCCTTGACCTTGAACAAAATTGCTCATTTCTGGATAGACACTCGTTAGCCCTTTAAAATGGCTAAACAATTACAAAACATCAGGAAAAAGGAGTGGTTGTGTTTGAATCAGCAAAAGAGATATTGCTCAAGAAATATCTCTTGATTTTTTTGATAGATTTATTATAATTGAGAAAAGATTGTTGATTATGACGTTTTTTTAAAGAAATAAAACACAATGAGGTGTAATCTTTTTTGGGGAATAGGAGGCAGGGCTTCTTGCCCTGTTTTTTTATGGATTTAGGGCAGATGTAGATGAAGAGGGTTTTGGATGCAAAAAGGGGAATGAAGGTTCTGTCAAGGTTTCAAGAATCAAATGTCCTTGTTCTCGGTGATATAATGCTAGATGAATTTATATGGGGAAAGGTGTCGAGGATCTCTCCTGAGGCCCCTGTCCCTGTAGTGAATGTTACCTCAGAGAGCTTCCGTTTAGGTGGAGCCACAAATGTAGTTAATAATATTTTCTCCTTAGGTGGAAATGTATATGTGTGTGGTGTAGTTGGAGATGATGAGAATGGAGAGAAACTGGTTAACAGTTTAATGGATATGGGTATTGATACCACTGGAATCATTATTGAAAAGGGCAGGCCTACTTCAGTAAAGACAAGGGTAATCGCCAATAACCAGCAGGTAGTTCGATACGACCGTGAAGATATTTCTAATATTAACCTGAATAGTATGCAGAAGATCATTTCATACATAAGAACGAATCTGGACAGTATAGATGCAATTATTATATCTGATTATGGAAAGGGAATTGTCTCTGAGCAATTGATTCGAGAAATCCGTATTCTGGTTGGAGACAATGATAAGATCATATCAGTAGATCCTAAAGTGAATCATTTTTCTTATTATAAAGGTGTCACAGTAATTACTCCGAATAACATTGAGGCCGGCGAGGCTACCGGTATTGAGATCGAAGATGAGGAGACATTGCTGCGAGTTGGGGAGGTTTTATTAGACAGATTGGCCTGCAAATTGCTTTTGATTACCCGTGGGGAAGAAGGTATGACGTTGTTTGAGAAAGGCGGAGATATAACACATATCCCTACATTGGCAAAAGAGGTCTATGATGTAACTGGGGCTGGTGATACTGTAATAAGTGCTTTAACACTTGCACTGACAGCCGGGGCATCTTTAAAGGAGGCTTCGGCTATTGCCAATTATGCGGCTGGGATTGTAGTAGGGGAGGTAGGGACAGCGACAGTGACCGTGGAAAACTTAAAAGATGCTATAAAGAGCAATAGAGTCATAAAAGATGAGTAAGCCCAATGTCCCGAAACCAGTAAAACTGATAGCCAGTGTATTTTCAAAGACCAATGAATTGATTGTAGCAGCAACAGAAGAGTTATCAAGGAAATTTGGCAGGATTGATTTTATTTCTGAGATATTCCCTTTCAACTCCACAACATACTATAATAAAGAGATGGGTAAAGATCTGATTCGGAGGTTTTTGTCGTTTAATAAAATGATTTTGCCCCATAGACTGCCCGATATAAAACTCTATACCAATAAGATTGAGAAGGATTTTTCAGATTGTCAGGGGGATAGAAGGTTGAACATAGATCCAGGTTATATTTCCTTAAGCCACTTAATCCTTGCAACAGGGAAAGGATATGCACACAGGCCGTGTCTGAGAAAAGGGATATATGCTGACTTGACTTTAATATACAAAGATAAGAGATTCCAGGCTTTGGATTGGACATATCCGGACTATAGGTCCAAAGAGATTATAGAATTGATGAATACAGTGAGAAGAAACTATGTATTCCAACTTAAAGGGTTAAAATGAGAGAACGATGTTAAAGAGTATGACTGGTTATGGATGGGGAGAGAGTCTTTTGGAAGATGGCGGTATCGTTGTTGAGGTAAAGTCGGTTAACCACAGATACCTTGATTTTACTTCGAGAGTGCCAAAGAGGTTTCTCTCCTATGAGAGTGAGATAAGAAAGGATATATATAAAAGATTTTCCAGAGGGCGTTTTGAGGTTACTATTCAATCAAATTATACGAAAGAAGGGGAACAAAAGGCAGAGTTAAATATTGAGTTAGCAAAAGAGTATTATTCAGCCTTAAGAGAATTAAAGGACAGGTTACAACTCGATGACGAGATAGGTTTGGGTTTGCTTGCCGGGTTAAAAGATGTAATTATTGTTAAGGAGATAGATTCCGAGCATAAAGGGGAACAAGATGCATTTAAAGAAGCTTTTGAGAGTGCATTAGATTCTTTAGAAAGAATGAGAGTATTTGAGGGCGAAGTTATTTATAAGGATTTTTTAGAGAAATTGGGTACTGTCAGGAGGTTAATTGATGAAATTAGAATAAAATCCCCCCAGGTTTTGATCTATTATAGAGACAGGCTTGCAAAAAGAGTAAAGGAGCTAAGCGGTGCCTTTGAACTTGATATTCAAAGGCTTAATCAAGAAGTCGCTTTATTTGCAGAAAAAAGTGACATTACAGAAGAGCTTGTTCGCATTGGAAGCCATCTTGAACAGTTCGGTATGATTATAGACATGGATGAGCCCGTTGGAAGGAAGTTGGATTTTCTACTTCAAGAGATAAATCGTGAAGCCAATACCATAGCGTCCAAGGCGAATGACTCGGAGATTTCACAGAAGGTTGTAAAGATTAAAAGTGAACTGGAGAAGATCAGGGAACAGGTTCAAAACATAGAATAACAATAATTAGATCTTATATGAGTTGGAGGTTATTGATGAGTTTGTTATTGAATATCGGATTTGGAAATGTAGTTGTATCATCAAGAGTAGTAGCGATTGTTTCTCCTAGCTCTGCCCCTATGAAGAGGTTAAAGGATGAGGCGAAAAAGGACAGGAAGCTGATAGATGCTTCTCAAGGGAGGAAGACCCGATCTATTATAATAACGGACAGTAATCATGTTATCCTATCCGCAGTTCAGGCGGAGACTGTGGCGCAGAGATTCGATTCTGAAGATGGTTCAAAAACGTATTAATTAAACAGGATTTAACAGACCAAAGCAAATGGATAAAGAGGGATTATTGTTTGTATTATCAGCCCCATCTGGTGCTGGGAAAACATCATTATGTAAAGAGGTCGTTAGTTTTTTTCCTGATCTATGGCACTCTGTATCATACACTACGAGGCCTTGTAGGCCAGGGGAGAACGATAGAGTTGATTATCATTTTGTCTCCAAAGAGAAGTTCAAAGAGATGGTTGATACCAGGAAATTTGCAGAATGGTCTGAGATTTATGGGGATAGATATGGCACTCCAATAAACGCCTTGAAAGAGCATAAAAGCAATGGAATTGACATGATTCTCGATATAGATGGAAAAGGGGCCAGACAGCTCAGGGATAGCTTTCCAAAAGGTATCTATATATTCGTACTTCCTCCATCGTGGGAAGATCTGGAGGAGAGACTAAGGGCTAGAATGACGAATACGGATAAGGAGATTAAAAAACGTTTGAAAAATACAAAAAAAGAGCTTCAGTATATTTTTGACTACGATTATATAGTTATAAATAATAACTTCGAAACGGCAGTATTCGAACTCATTTCAATAATAATTGCAGAAAGATGCCGCAGAGAGAGGGTCTTTCATAAGGTTGATGAACTATTAAAACCGGGCCTTTGAACCGCTTTAAACTTAAATAGTGTCCATCCAGAAATGAGCGATTTTGTTCAAGGTCAAGGAAGGCGAAGCTTTTAACCACAGGAATATATTGAGATATTTCGAGGATTAAAATCTGAGCCTGACACAGAGATTGGGCAAAAGGGCCATTTATGGATGGACACTAAATATTTGCCCGTTCATCTATGAGATCGTGTTCTTTTGTATCTTGAAGTAAACTCTTTAACTCTTCTATATTTAAACTCCCCATAGTCTCTATATAAAAATTTCCGCTCCAAAGCTTTTTTATCCTGTACTTCTTCTGTATCTCCCTATGCCTATTTAAGATTGAAAATGATGTCCTTTCTATTATATCCTTAACAATGCCGGGTATGTAATGGGTGGGTTTGGCACATAAAATCAGATGGGCATGGTCTGGATGAAGAACCAGCCCAAATAACTCGTATCCCTTATAAAGAGTAATTTCTTTAAAGATTATTTCCAGTTCTGTTGCTGTTTTACTGGTAATTATAGGCTGTTTCTTGGGTGTAAAGAGTATCAGATGATAACTGATCCTATATGCAAGGTCTGAATATCTATTATAATTTGTTTCCTTAAGGGGTTTGAAATAGGAGCAAAGGATAATATGGGGCATATTTTTTTGTGAAATTTTAAATCCCTCTTTTTAAACTGACCTTTAAGTATGATTGATCAGGGAAAGAGGGGCAGGTTCTTTATCCCTGAGTCCTCAGGGAATCCATACATAATGTTCATATCTTGAATTGCTTGCCCTGAAGCGCCTTTAACCAGATTGTCTATTGCAGATATTACGACTATCCTTTTTGTCCTTGGATCGAATCGCATTCCTATATCACAGAAATTGCTCCCTTTAACCAAAGAGATATTGGGAAGACTGTCTTCAGGGTGTATTCTTACAAATCTCTCTTTACTATAGAAATCGGTGTAAATCCCTATTAACTCTGATGTTGAAATGTCTTGAAGGGAGTTTGAATATATAGTGGTCAGTATACCTCTATTTACGGGTATTAAATGTGGAGTAAAAGAGATGATGACATTTTTATGGGCAAGCAGGCTTAACTCTTGCTCTATCTCAGGTGTATGCCTGTGTTCTCCTATCTTATAAGCATTAAGCCCTTCATTAACCTCACAGAAAAGATATTCCGTTGCCACTGTTCGACCGGCCCCAGAGACACCTGATTTGGAGTCCACAACTATATTTTTTATGTCTATTAAATTGTTCTTCAGTAAAGGGGCGAGTCCGAGTATCGCACTGGTTGGGTAACAACCCGGATTGGCAATAAGTTTCGCCTTTTTTATTTTATCCCTGTGCAACTCAGGAAGGCCATAGACAGACTCCTTTAAAAGGTCTGGGGAGGTGTGGCTGCTATACCATTTTTCATAGACCTCAGGATTATTAAAGCGAAAATCCGCACTGAGGTCTACGACCTTTTTACCCCTCTTCATCAACTCGGGAACGATATTCATTGCTACCTTATGCGGTAAAGCACAGATTATGAAATCAGAGAGATTACAGATATGATCTGGCGATGGGCTTGTAAATTTAAGGTTTATTTCTGAAGCAAAGGCAGGAAAGACTTCCGACACCTTCATTCCATCAAACTTTCTTGATGTCAATGCGGTTATCTTTGCATCCGGATGTCTAAGCATAAGTCTGATCAGTTCTTGACCTGTATACCCACTTGCACCAATTATTGCAACTTTTAGCATCTTTTTTCTCACTGATCTCCACAGAAATGCCCCTTTTGCCCAATCTCTTCACTTTCTTTGATCTGAAACAGGATTACTCATTTCTGGATGGACACATAATAATAAATAATGGCTATTGAGTTAACTCAGCAAAGGCGGTCACATTATAACGCGTGCAACTGTTTGAGCAGTGTAGTGAGCGTTAAGAAAGAACAGGAGATTGTTTCTTGGTTGTGAGTCGTAACATATTTATTTGTGACTGTCTAATTCAAATGATCAATACTGTTCTTTCTTTATGCTCACTAAATCGCGAGTTTTGCACGGGTTATAATGTGATTGCCTTTGCTGTGACCGATTTTTTGAAAAGAGAAGTCAATAACCATTTAATAAAAAAAAGGCCAAAGAGGCCTTCTTTTAGATATATAGAAGTTTTACCTCTTGGAGTATTGAAATCTTGCCCTTGCCCCTTTTTGTCCGTATTTCTTTCGTTCTTTGATTCTTGAATCCCTGGTTATAAACCCAGCCTTCTTTAAAATCGGTCTAAAATTGTCGTTTACCTCTAATAGTGCCTTTGTTATACCGTGTTTTATCGCTCCAGCCTGACCGGATGTGCCTCCACCTCGGACAGTCGCAAACACGTCGTAATTCTCAGATGTGGCAGTTAATCCAAACGGTTGCCTGATTACCATCTTTAAGGTTTCACGTTTGAAATATTCATCGATGGATTGGTTGTTAATCTTAAATTTACCACTGCCGGGTTTTAACCATACCCTCGCTATGGATGACTTTCTCTTTCCTGTTGCATAAAAACTCTCTTCTGCCATTAAAAACTCCTCCATTTTCAAACAAAATAGATCACTGGAGAGGGGATAAAGGGGTCATTGTCCTTATTAAATATCCAGGATTTCAGGATTTTGAGCCTCGTGTGGATGTTCATCTCCAGCATATATCTTTAATTTTGTAATCATTTTTCTGCCAAGTCTGTTTTTGGGTAACATGCCTTTTACAGCCAGCCTTATAAGCTCCCTGGGGTCTTTTTGCTGTAACTTCTCTGCAACAATCGATTTGAGACCTCCAGGATAACCACTATGGTGATAATAAACCTTCTGTTGTAGCTTTTTCCCTGTTAGAATAATCTTCTTTGCATTTATAATAACTATAAAATCTCCTGTATCTACATGGGGTGTATAGATAGGTTTATGCTTCCCCCTCAGTATTATAGCACTCTTGCTGGCCAGCCTTCCAAGGGCTTCCCCCTTTGCGTCTATTAAATACCACTTTCTTTCAAATTCACCCGCTTTGGCACTGAAAGTCTTCATTGTCTTCTCCAAACTCCGCTCGTTGTTTATAAACTTTGATATATTAGTGGTTTTCTTTTTTTTTGTCAAGCAAAATGTGGGCTTGCATAGGGGTGCTTCAAAATAAACTGTACCATTTTTCAGATTGCAGTAGGATTCCTTATAAGCAGTTGCAAGGTATGATTTTACAACCCTTTTTGAGTTAACCCAATAGCCATTCACAACTTATGAACTCATTTAGAGGAGAAACTCAGCAGACTGAATTCCGTAGGCCGAGGGATGAATGCTTTTTTTAATATTTCGTAGATATGAGCCTTTTTGAGTATCCAATTCTTCCAGACTGACAGTCTTTCCTTTTCTAAAACGGCCTTGATCATCAGACAACAATAAAACGACCCGAGGTCGAGCTTTATCGCTATCTTCAGGGGATTCGATTACTAGACCCAATTCATCTGTGTCCAGTTTCAAAAGTGTTCCCACCGGATAGATCCCTAACATATTGATAAATAATTTTAGCAGGATTGGATCATAATCTTCCCCTATCTTTTCAAGCATAGTTTCAAGAGCACGGTCTGGGCTAAATGGAGCAGGTCGATATACCCGAGCAGATGTAAGGGCGTCGAAGACATCTGCTATGGTTATGATTCTTCCGAACAGGCTTTGGCTTTTCTTTCTATTCAGCCGAGGATAACCTGAAAGATTGAATTTCAGATGATGCTCGAAAGGAGGAAGAAAGCTTTCGACCTTAAAGTCATTTGAAGCATTTAATTGGATGATATATTTCACGCTTCTCAAAGGGTGTTTCTCTATCTCCTCAAACTCTTCATCGCTCAATCGACCGGGCTTATTAAGGATATCCAGGGGTATGTCCAACTTTCCCAAATCGTGAAGAAGCCCACAGATGCCGAGTTTTCTTAAAGACATTTTCGATAGCCCAATTTGTTTCCCAAGACACAGGGAGAGTAACGCAACATTGACCGAGTGGGTATATGTGTAGTCATGATAATCCCGAATCGTGCTTAAACTGAGGAGTATGGGCTTATCCTCGGTATGCATGTCCATCATATCTTGAATAATCCGTTTTATCTTCCGAACTCCCACCTTTTTTTGTGAGCCTAATTTATCGGTCAATTCTTTTAACGAGGTCAAGGCATTAAAGTAACCTTTTAGGGCCAATTCCTTTCGTTCGAGATCGTGTTCCTGAAGGTCTGTCTCTTCTCCCTTCTCGATCTGTATCCATGAAAACTCCTTCCTCTTACTGAGTTGCATTACGAGCCAATCTATGGGATCCTCTTGACCTTCAGCTTTGTTTAGGATGCGTATAAAACTCAGGATATTATCATAAGAGGCATCCTTGATGGCTGCAAAGAAGCGAAGCCCTCGAAGCTTTCGATTTTTGAAGTAATCGAGCATCTCTTGGACGAGACTTAAGTTATCACGTCGGTAGGGAAGCTTCTCTTCCTCCAGGTAGAACCTATCACGGGACATAGAAATCATCAAAGATCTCTCGTGCACCCACCAAGGAGCCAGGACTTCGTTGAACTCTTTCGCACAGTCTAAAAGTAACTGATTGTTATCCTGGTGGATCTTGACGGACTGAACGAGCCTATACAGGAGTCTAAGAAAATTCTCTCCTAAAAGGGTTTTTTGTTTTTCTAAATCCATTTTTTATCCAGTCAACTGTATGCCTTCATGGCCTTTCGGTAGGCAATTCGCACACTTGGAAACAGGCTTCTGGAAGCCTTTTTCAGGATATCTTTTGCTTCCTCTGTCTCCAATAAGATCAAAGCGATTGCTGCGCCATTCCGATGTGATGATCTGGTATTACTGGGTATCCAAGCTTTTGTTAAAAGATGTTTTTTTAAAAACGGGGCTGAAACAGAGGAGCCACATTTCCCCAGGATTCTATAACAGGCCAGTAGGTGCTCGCGATCTGTGTTTTGCCCCACCTTTTTTTCAATATAGTCTAGTAACAGACTTTCTGCCAGCTCACTTTTTTGGCTGCCCATATAGTTCAACAATAATTGTCGAATCTCCTTGTTATCATCTTCGATTAATGGGAAAAGCTTCTTGAGCAACTGCGCATCTCTTTTGAGCAAATGTTTGAGTGCCTGTTTGCGTACCCCATAAGAAGAATGGTGGGTCATGCTTAGAAGTATCTGAGTAGGTTTTTCCCCCTCAAGCTGCCCCAGTACATAGACAAGCTTTTGGGCTGTAGAATCGTCTGATTGATTCATCAATAGCTCTAAGGGACGGATATCTTTCCTTGCCAAGACCTTGATGACTTCCATGACTTCTCTTTGTATACCTGGGGATTGAATCTGAGGTAACATAGGACCAATTGTAAGAATCGCCCTTGAGGGAAGGAGTATGAGCAGCTGCTTTAAAGGCTTCATTTGGTTTTGATCAAGCATGTCCAAAGTGGACCAAAACCGTAAAAGAACGCCTAGGACATCGGGGGTTGTGGTTTTAACAAAAAAACTGTCTATTAAAGCAGACGCCCATGGGTTATTGGATTTGTATGTTTTTTGGATTTTATATAATTCGTTAGTGAGTTTGAGCGCAAATTGAAATTCGGCTTGCTCAAGAGAATGTTGAAACTCATTTTTCAGAAATTCTAAAACAATGATAAAGTCGGTTTTGGAACTTTGATCAGTGAGGAGAATTGTCAGCAATTCCAAAAGGTCTTGCCTAGTGTTATAATTCTCCTGAACCGCGATCATCTTTCGAAGTTTACTGACTTCTTCGGGTGTCAATTTCCAGAAGTTTTCTTCTTTGCTTTCTGGCGGTATCGCCATTGGAATGTCTTGTATCTCTTCCTGCTGGGCTGTGTTATTGCTTTCAGACTCACTTGCATGGAAAAGGGACAAATCGAGTGATAGTTCAGCCTCCCAATAAACATCTGTGGCTTGGTACCGTATATGAGGAAAATCTGATTCCCAAAGCGCTGTTACCAAATCCCCTTCAGCCTCGTCTTGCGGATCCTTGTAATGGTCTATCGTCTTGATAAAGTCGTTGATTTCATCTTGGGATAGGCCTTCTCTTATCTCAAGCCATTGAATACCATCTCGAAAAAAGATGAAGGCCAATCCCTCTTTTTCAGGTGGGTCTTGATGCAAAACTTGGTTTTTATAGAGAAGCTGTTTCTTATTCACATCGATTTTTATGACATGGAAATTCTTCAATAAGTCATCGATATGGGCATTGACTTTGGCGATAGAATTTTGACAAATGGTATGATTCTCAGGATAAAGCGAATAGTTTTTTAGGGCTATCAATACGAGCTGTATTACATCTCTGATTGCCCTAAGTTCTTTGCTTGTTGGAAAATTATCTAAAAGGTCTAAACCTCTACCCGCTGTTTTATCCATTCGCCTATTTTTCCTTACTGGCTAAAATGACGGATTTGATTAAACACCCGTTCTACTTTTTTCTTAGACATCTTAAAGTTCTATTATGAAATTATTTCTATGCCTATCCTACCATGCTGTATCCGCCGCTTACGCTGAGGACCTGGCCGGTAATATGACCTGCTGCTTTATTTGAGCCAAGAAATACGACTGCATTGGCTATGTCCTGGGGCTTCCCAATCTTGCGAAGGGGGTATGCCTTTGAGATCTTCTCCAGTTGTTCAGGGGTAAAGAAGTCTTTGGACTGCTTCCACATGCTTTTATCTCCAATCTCCACGTCTTCTGATGGCACTGTTACTCCAGGACATACAATATTTGCCCTTATCCCGTTACGACCGTTTTCCCTGCCGATGGTCTTCATAAAACTGTTAACAGCAGCTTTGACCCCACCATAGACTGCCTCTTTGAATTCACCCTGCCGACTGGCATCTGAACTAATGCTGACAATTGCCCCGCTTTTCTTTTCTATCATATAATCAAGGGCTGTTTTGGTACAGTTCAATACCCCCACGTAATTGATAGTTATGACTTTGTTCCAAAAATCTGGAGTTGTATCGACAAAAAGCATGAGGTTATCCCAGCCAACATTGTTGACCAAGACATCGATCTGCCCGAACTCTTCGAAACCTTTCTTAAACATAGCCTGTACATTGTCCAGACTCGTTACATCACATTTGACTGTTATGGTCTTACCACCGGCATTTAAAGCATTGGCCTCTTTTACAACCTTTTCAGCCTGTTCTGTATCGACATCTCCGATCACCACATTTGCACCTTCTCTTGCAAAGGTTAAAGATATAGCCCGACCAATATTGGATCCTCCTCCAGTAACGACTACGGTCTTTCCCTTATAATCTAAGTCCATTTTAAATCCTCCTTTTGATATGATTTTAGTAATAAATGCCTGTGCCTTTTTTATCAAGATAGGAGATGTGTGTCAATAAAATTATAGAAGAAAATTTTTGTAAATAAGCCTGTAATACTCCAAACCCCTTTTACTTGACAATGTGAGTCTATTTGGCTATATTCCCTTTCATTGAACAGGTGTTCATCCAGCCGTCCCAACAGATTACTCTGTCTGGAAAGCTAAGCCCTGCCCAACTTGTCTTGACTTTCTTTTTTCTTTATAATAGTCTTTCAATTATTACTACAGCGGCAGTTTTTACAAGCTGTTTGAGAGACCTCTTGACGAACATATATTGATTTTTTTGTCAATCGTTCTTAGTTCTGTGGAGCACAAAAATCTTAAGTTGTTTGAGGGCGATAGCCCGAGTTCTTAAGATTTTGCGCAGAGAACTTAGAACGATTAAAAAACTCAATCCGAGTGAGGAAAGAGGCCTCTCGAACAGGCTGTTAGCGGGATTATCCGAAAGTGTCGCTGTAGTATTATAGTTCCTATTTTAAGTAACCCATGTTGGAGGCTGTATCATGGATAGGTTGTTGATCATTTCCAATAGGTTGCCGGTCAGTATTGAAAAAAGAAAGGGTGCTTTGCACTTTCATCCGAGTGTTGGAGGTTTAGCAACTGGCTTAAGTGCGTTATATAAATCATACAGTAGCATATGGATAGGTTGGCCTGGGATAGCGCTGGATAATATCAAAGAAGGAGCGGAAGAGATCGAGACAAAATTGATGTCCGAGCTTGACTGCAAACCTATTTTCCTCTCACAAACCGATATTGAAAAGTACTATCATGGTTTTAGTAATCGGACACTATGGCCGCTCTTCCATTACTTTCCCCAATATGTAGTCAATGATAGAAGTTTCTGGGAGGCCTATAAAAGGGTAAATAAGCTTTTCAGTGATTCTGTCCTGGAGATTGCAAGAAAAGGGGATACAATATGGATACACGATTTTCACTTAATGTTACTCCCAAGTCTAATAAGGGAGAAATTGCCTGATGCAGCGATAGGCTTTTTTCAGCATATACCCTTTCCATCTTTTGAGATCTTTCGCTTGCTTCCATGGCGTGAGGAAATCCTGGAAGGTTTATTAGGGGCTGATTTGATAGGTTTCCATACGTATGATTATGCAAGACATTTTCTATTAAGTGTGCACCGGTTGTTAGGTTACGAATATAGTATGGGTCAAATCAATGCCCATGATCGCATAATTCGAGTAGATACATTCCCAATGGGGATAGATTATGCACGATTTTCAAATGCTGTTTATAATCCAGAAGTAAAAAAAGAGATTGCCAATTTACAAGACAAGCTACATGACCGTAAAATAATAATATCAATAGATCGGTTAGACTACACAAAAGGAATTCCACAGCGCCTGGAAGCTTTTTCAGCCTTTTTGAATAGAAACCCGGAGTATAAAGAGAAGGTGAGTTTTATCCTGGTTGCTGTTCCTTCCCGTACACAGGTAGAACATTATCGGTTACTGAAGAAGGAGGTAGACGAACTTACCGGTAAGATTAATGGGGAGCATGGAAGGATTGGTTGGGTACCTGTTTGTTATCTTTACCGCTTTTTAGATTTTCCTGCACTTGTTGCTTTATATATTGTCGCTGATGTTGCTGTTGTTACCCCCCCCCCATTAGGGACGGCATGAATCTCATAGCATTGCACCAATGTGGAGGCCTTGTATGATCTTTGAAGGTATAGCTATAGGAATTTTAACAAATTTATTCTCTCCAGAAAACATTCAGAAAATATACGATAGGCTGAGAAAGAAAAAAAGAACGCAAAAAATTGAAATAAAGGATATCAGAAAATTCTGGAAGATATATAGGACAAGCGAGCTTGAACTGAAAGATGGTATGCTTATAAAGATAAAAGGGACTCTTTCAAAGTACGCACCAATGATTATTGGCGATCCTAAGGAGAAGAGGGAACTTCATGAACAATATCGAAAAAAGTTGGACAAAGAAAAGGTAAAGGAGACCAGCGTAATTGATCCTATACTTAGTTTGACTTCAGGGAATACTGTGTGGCGTATAAACCCAATTGGTGATTTTATATACTTTGGATTATACCAAGGTATAGCAAGAAATTCAATTCCGGTTTTTGTTAGAAACGACTATTATAGTTCAATAGAGGGGATTTTTTTAAAGATGATAATCCGTACTGTGTAGATGTAGTTCTAACTGGAATTTTGGGGGAATTTCCTTCCGAAACTATCAAGAAAGTCGAGGTTATTGGGGAGGGGCCAGTTCATGGATTATTTGTAGGTGATGATAATACAAAAATAGAATATCTGAAAGAAGCAAGCTATTTAGATGGAGACATTTGGATTGCTCTGAAATATGAAGAAGGAGAACATATGATTAGTAGATTTCTTGATCTTGGAGATATCGAGGACTTTGAAGACGAATGTGAAAAATTGAAAGAAGATATCAAAAATATTTGTTCAAAGTTATCAAATTCAAAAGTAATTTTACAATTTGACCAAATCCATCGACTTTTGTCTGTAAAACAGACAATTGAAATTGGGGATTGCTGGAAAAAGCTTTACAATAAATCCAAATAATTTACAGTTTTTATCGTTTATTAATAATATGGAGATTTACGAAATAGATGTCATAGAATGTCTCAAAAAGTTTGGTATATAGACAGATAAGCTACTTGTAACCCAGATGTCAAGGTTTGATAAGTGGGAAGCCCCAGAAGGTGTAATAAAAGTACTTAGGCTTGTTGAGCGAGATGTTGGAGAACAGATGAGAATGACCCGTATCAGCATTATTTCCATTCTTACATTAACGATTCTGC
>JAUXFK010000009.1 GCA_030623035.1 Deltaproteobacteria bacterium
GGATCTGGCGGATAACGGTTATCAAGTATATTTGGTGGAGAAGAATCCCAGTATCGGAGGGATCATGGCTCAACTCGATAAAACCTTTCCTACAATAGACTGTTCCATCTGAATACTGGGGCCAAAGATGATGGATGTCGGTCGACATCCCCGCATTAAGATATTTACCCTGAGTGATATTCAATCGATAAAGGGTTACATAGGAAATTTTAATGTAAAGATAAATAAAAAAGCTCGTCTTGTGGATGAGAATGAATGTACAGCATGCGGAGATTGTACAAAAGAATGTCCTGTTGTTATCCCCAACGAGTTTGATATGGGGCTTTCTTCACGTAAGGCGATATTCCTTCCTTTTCCCCAGGCAATACCATCGTCTTATATCATTAATCAACAAGAATGCCTGGGAAAAGATCCGATTATATGCGGCAAATGCATTAAGCTCTGTGAGAAGGGTTGTATTGATTTTGACATGAAAGATGAGGAGATTGAGTTTACAGTTGGTACGATCATCGTTGCCACTGGGATGGAGATATATGATCCGCGAGACATGGATGAATACGGGTATACACGTTATGAAAATGTTATAACGAGCATGGAGTTCGAGAGGCTCATAAATGCAGGGGGCCCAACAAAGGGAGAGATGATCCGTATGACTGACCGTAAGATACCCAGGTCAGTGGCCTTCATTCAATGTGTGGGTTCTCGTTCTCTTAAGAAGGGGGGGGCTTACTGCAGTAATATTTGTTGCATGAATACTATAAAAGACACCTTAATACTTAAAGAACACTACCACGATATAGACCTAAAGGTGTTTTATATTGATATAAGGTCATTTGGTAAGGGTTCTGAAGATCTTTTCCGAAGGAGCAAAGGCGAAGGGGTCAACTATATTCGAGGGCTTCCCGGTCAGATAAGGGAAGACCCTAATACAAAGAATCTTATCCTTTCAGTAGAAAATACTGCCACAAACAAATTGGAAGAGCACGAAGTTGATATGGTAGTATTATCTTTGGGGGTAAAGCCACATGGAGATGCCCAAAAGATACAGGAAATGTTAGCCTTGCAGAAAACCTCGGATGGTTTTTACATGGAAGCCCATCCCAAATTACAGCCGGTTGATTCTGCAACGAAGGGCATATTCTTTGCTGGATGTTCAGAAAGTCCCAAGGACATTAAAGACTCTGTTACTCAGGCCTCTGCCTCGGCTTCTCGGGCAATGCGTCTTATGAGCGGTGGTGAAATAACGACAGAGGCGATAACCGCTTTAGTCGATAAGGAAAAGTGTAATATCTGCGGGATATGTGCTCATGTGTGTCCATACAATGCGGTTATGATGGATAAGGACAATAATATGCCTGCACAAATTAATCAGATTGCCTGCACGGGATGTGGTACTTGCGCAGCAGAATGTCCTGCCGACGCCATCACAATGAAGCATTATACAGACAGCCAGATAGAGGAGCAGATCGATTCATTATTAGAGGAGAGTCCTGAACAGAAGGTAGTGACATTTGCGTGCAACTGGTGCTCTTATGCCGGCGCTGATTATGCCGGTGTATCTCGCTTGCAGTATCCTTCACAGATTCGTTTGATACGCACGATGTGCAGCGGCAGGGTAGACAAAAAATTCATCTGGAGAGCCTTTAAAAAAGGTGCCCCTGTAGTCCTCGTCTCGGGATGTCACTTTGGGGATTGTCACTATATTGATGCCAACCACTGGACCGAGAAAAGGGTAAAGAAAATTTGGAAAAAGATGGAAAGAATAGGCATCAGGCCGGAACGATTACAGCTTGAATGGATTAGTGCATCAGAAGGCGTGCGCTTTTCTAAAGTTATGAAAAAGATGGAAAACTTAAGAGCTAAAGTTACACTGGAAGAGATACAGGATACAAAAAGAATCCTTCAGGAACATAACGAATAAGCTTTTTTATTTTGTGATACTCGGCCTCAGGGACAATTCTGCGAGTTGTTCGCTATCCACCTTTGAAGGTGCCCCTGACATTAAACAAGTGGCCTTCTGGGTCTTTGGAAAGGCGATCACATCTCTAATAGGCTTATCTCCACATAGGGCCATAACAAGACGATCAAAACCAACGGCAATTCCACCATGGGGAGGAGCCCCATAGTTTAATGCATCCAACAAAAAGCCAAACTTTGCTTGCGCCTCCTCCTCCTCGATATTTAGGGCACTAAAAACCGCGGACTGTAAATCGCTCTGAAATATTCTTATGCTTCCTCCGCCTATCTCAGAACCATTTAAAACAAGGTCATAAGCCTTGGCCCTAACCTTATGGGGATCGGTCTTCAGTTTTGGTATGTCCTCATCCAAGGGTGCGGTAAAGGGGTGATGCCTTGCCGTATATCGCATCTCATTCTTATCATACTCAAGAAGTGGAAAATCTACAATCCAGGTAAAATCAAATGTATCCTGTTTAATAATCTTCAATCTTTCCCCTATATTGAGTCTTATATGGCCCAATGCCTCACTCGCTATATGATGTTTATCTGCTATAAAGATCAACAGATCCCCTTCTGATAAATGAACTCTTTCAAAGATCGCACTCTTCTCTGAATCGCTTAGAAACTTCTCTATGGGAGACTTCCATGTACCAGATTCATACTTTAGCCATGTTATTCCTTTGGAACCATAAATCTCAGCAAGTTCTGAAAGGTTGCCTAAATCCTTCCTGGAAAAGCCAGAGCATCCTTTAGCTTTGATGGCCTTAACAACCCCGCCTTTCTTAATCACATCTGCAAAAACTCTGAAATTAGATACCTCAAATATATCTGAGGTATCTATCAATTCCACACCGAACCTTGTATCTGGATTGTCTACTCCAAATCTCGTTATGGCCTCGTCAAAGGTTAACCTCTTAAACGGAATCTCTATTTGTATATTTAAGACCTCCCTAAATATCGAGGACATCATACCCTCTGTAATCCTCATCACATCTTCCTGGTCAACAAAGGACATCTCCATGTCTATCTGTGTAAATTCAGGCTGTCTATCTGTCCTCAGATCCTCATCTCGAAAACACTTTACAATCTGAAAATACCTGTCAAACCCTCCTACCATCAACAATTGCTTAAATAGTTGAGGAGACTGGGGTAAGGCATAAAAGTTTCCAGGGTTTACTCTACTGGGAACCAGGTAGTCTCTAGCCCCTTCAGGAGTGCTTTTGGTTAAAAAAGGGGTTTCAATCTCCAAAAAACCCTCTTTATAAAGATAATCTCTTATCGACTTTGCCGCATTATTCCTGAGGATGAAATTCCTCTGGAGGCTTCTCCTCCTTAAGTCCAGGTATCTGTATTTGAGACGGACATCCTCGGACACATCCATACTTCCGTCAATATGAAAGGGGGGCGTTTTCGCATGATTCAGTATGTACAGCTCTTCTGCGTATATCTCTATCTCTCCAGTAGACAATCTGGGGTTTTCGGTTCCTTCAGGTCTCTTAGAAACCTTCCCTTTAACGGCGATAACGTATTCACCTCGAATTTGAGATGCTCGATTATGTGAGTTCTTATCTACATCCTGGCTAAAGACAATCTGTGTAATTCCATATCTGTCACGCAGGTTGACAAATATTAAACCCCCATGGTCTCTTCTGCGATGAACCCATCCCATAAGGACAACCTCTCTATTTAATTCACTAATCCCTAACTGTCCGCAGTTGTGGGTTCTCTTCAGACCTTCTATTGAATCGACCAATTACGCCCTCCTATCTTCCAACTCTTTTAACCTCTTCTTCAATTCCACCATCTTTGCAACTCCTCAAGCTTTGCCTTCCTCCTGCTCATTTACCACTTCCTTTCAATAACATAATCTGCTGTTGCCAAAAGAGCCTGTTTCTCTTTAAAAGAATCAAAATCTCGCATACACTCCTTTGCTGCTTTGATGTAATCTTGTGCTCTTTTAAAGGTATGTTCCGGGCCTTTGTAATATTTTACCAGGTCAATTACTGCAAATACATCCTGCTGTTTTTGTTCATCCGTCTCAATTACCCTTATTATCTTCTCTCTATCGGAGGGGCTGCAAACCTTTAAGGTATATATTAAAGGTAAAGTGATCTTTCCTTCACATAAATCCTTCCCAATCGTCTTACCGAATTCCTTCTCATTAGAGATATAATCAAGCATGTCGTCTATCAATTGAAAAGCAATACCTAAATTTAAACCAAAGCCTCCTAATGCCTTTTCCTCTTCAAGAGGTGCATTACCCAGAACTGCCCCCACCCTGCAGGCTGCTGAGATTAATACCGCTGTTTTCATCGTAATGATAGAAATATAATCCTTCTCCGAAATATAGGGATCCTTACATTTCATCAACTCCATAATCTCCCCTTCAGCCAAACTCGTTGTAGCATCAGACAATATCTTCATGACTTTCAAATCCCCAACACGCATCATCAAAGAGAAAGACTTAGAAAAAAAATAATCTCCCATCAAAACACTTGTTTCATTCCCCCAAAGCGAATTCACTGAAGAAGCGCCCCTTCTTACTTCAGCCTTGTCTATAACATCATCATGAAGCAAAGTAGCTGTATGGATAAACTCAAAGATACTTGCAACAAAAATATGCTGGATACCAGTATAACCGCAGAGTTTCGCCGCAAGAATTAAAATCATGGGCCTAAACCTCTTTCCACCACTTTTGAGAATATACTCCCCCACTTTCGGGATCAAAGGAACCTGAGATATAACATTTTTTGAAAGCTCAGTTTCAACCTTCTTAAGGTCATCACTAACTAAATCAAAAACCTCTCCAATCTTCATCTAAACCCCATATCCTGATCAAATACAGTGGAGCTTACTATTGATCAAAACTGCTTATACTGCCCTTGATAAGGTAAATACATCAACACTGGCTACGCCAGCCTTTTTTAATACTTTTGCACATTCATTAACGGTTGCCCCACTTGTATAAACATCATCTATTAATAAAACATCCTTATCTGTGAACCTATTCTTATTATAAAGGGCAAATGCCCCTTTAACATTGCGCTCTCTTGCTATCTTACCTAGATTGATCTGGGGACCTTCCCACCTAATCCTTCTCAGGCTTGTAAAATCAACAGGAGTATCGTATCTCTTCCCGACATATCCAGCCAAAGAAAGGGCCTGATTAAATCCTCTTTCTCTTAACCTTTTAAAATGGAGTGGAATAGGAACTATAAAATCGTATGATTTGAAATCGAAAGGATCAAACTCATAATTTATCATTAGAGCTCCTAAATGTTTGGCTAAGAAGGTTTTCTTATTATACTTAAACTGATGAATCGCCTCTTGCAGTACCCCTTCATAATATCCAACGGCTCTGGCTTTAGAAAAATATAACTTAGAGGTTAAACAGGCTCCACAAAGATGATCCCTTCCAATTTTAGAGAGAAAAGGGATACCGCACTGAATGCATATCGGGGAGGAAATATACTTTATATTAGAAGAACATGTTTTACAGATCTTTTCCGTGGGAACAGTTTCTTTTCTACAGACAAAGCACCTTGTAGGAAAGAAAAAATCTAAAAAGGCATCAAGCAGCATTAACCTCAACCCTTGGAGCATCAACCCAGAGTCCCTCTAAATCATAAAATTCTCTTATAGGCTCATAGAATACATGCACAATTACATCATTATAATCCAGTAATATCCATTTCGCTTCCCTAAATCCCTCAACTCCCAAAGGATAAACACCTTTTTTTTTCATGCTTTCTTCTATCGAGGAAGCGATCCCTTGAACCTGTCGATCCGATCGCCCACCACATATTATAAAGTAATCGGCAACAGAGGTTAACTCTTTGATATCTAATATTACTAAGTTTACAGCCTTCTTGTTTAAAGCAGCATGAGCACAAAGAAGGAATTTCTCCTTCGAGTCTGTTTTCATTTACCTCCCTCGAGGTTATAAACCCTTTACTTTATCCTTATATAACCGGTCTATTTGAGTGATCGAATCAAAAGCAATTTTTATAAATAACTGAGGGCATTTCCATCCTTTTCTTGCATCCTTTCTGCTTTATCTCCTCTTCTTCTCATTAAAAATACCTTTATAGTAGAACAATACCTGTTAAAAATCAAGCGCTTTAATTAAAGGAAAAAAGAGTTTATATTTGAAAATAGAAAAGGCAAGTTTTACCTTGCCTTATGGACGCTACTTATTTGCATAATCTCTTTTATCGGGTTCCCTGTCCCCCCACTGTATTAAAATCCTTATACCTATACTGAGCGGTTCCATGTTCAGGGTTCAAGGTTCAAAGGTTATAGTCTATTGATATCCTTAACTTTATTTATAGCGATTGAGATGTGGCTCAGATTAGTCTCCTTCACCCATTTGGTGAAACGTCATATCTACTCCTGTCAAAGTGTTTTCCTTTTTTTAACAGTCAGCCAAGTCGTTTCAACCCGGAACCGTGAACCGCTCAACCCAGGTTATACTAACTTAACACCACAGGGCTATTTATTACAGGCTGATTACACGATCGTAAATGGTCAATTTACCTCTACTTCTTTTTTTTATCAGGAGATTTCTTCTTTGGTTTCTCTATCTTTTCATCAGTAACGAGTTCAATAATCGAAAGAGGGGCATTATCACCGTGCCTTCTACCTACCTTAAAGATCCTTGTACATCCACCATTTCTATCCTGATACCGAGGAGCAATGGTATCAAACAAACTCCTGATCACTACCTTATCATGGATAACCCTTAAAACCTGCCTTCTTGAATGTAAATCACCTTTCTTCCCAAGAGTAATCATCTTTTCTGCAATCTTTTGTAACTCTTTTGCTTTGGCATCTGTAGTTTCTATCCTCTCATGTTTAAAGAAGGATGTAGCCATATTTCGAAACATGGCATTACGATGACTAGAAGTGCGCCCTAACTTTCTCCCTGCTTTTTGGTGTCTCATTCTGTCAATTCCTCTATATTCTCAGTAGGTTCATCCTGGGGTTCAAAACCTTGCAATTTCATGCCAAGGGATAATCCCATCTCTGCTAAAATATCTTTTATCTCGTTTAAGGATTTTCTTCCAAAGTTTCTCGTCTTCAGCATTTCGGCCTCTGTTTTCTGAACCAGTTCACCAATATATTTTATATTGGCATTCTTAAGACAGTTGGATGAACGAACTGAAAGTTCCAGTTCCTCTATACTTCTGTAAAGGTTCTCGTTGATAGCCGTTTCTTTATCTTCATCTCCGACGATTTCCTCTTCCGCTTTGGGTTCTTGAGAATCTTCAAAGTTTATAAAGACGTCCATTTGATCTTTCAATATCTTCGCTGCAAATGCAACTGCATCCTCTGGTAATACACTTCCATCTGTCCAGACTTCTATTGTAAGTTTATCATAGTCTGCTCTTTGGCCTAATCTCGCATGACCCACAACATAGCTAACCTTCTTAATCGGTGAAAAGATTGCATCAATTGGGATCGTACCTATAGGGTCATCTTCTTGTTTATTCTTCTCTGCAGGAACATAGCTTCTTCCTCTCTTAACTTCCATCTCCATTTTAAGCTTGGCATTTTTAGACAATGTAACAATATGTAAATCAGGATTTAAGACTTCAACATTGTTATTCGTAATAATATCCGAAGCCTTGACTTCACCTTCTCTAGCAATGTCAATCTTGATTATTTCAGGACCCTCAGAATGCAGCCTTAGAAGAACCTCCTTTAAGTTAAGGATAATATCGGTTACATCTTCCCTGACCCCAGGGATCGTTGAAAACTCATGGAGGACTCCATCGATTCTAACAGAAGTAATAGCAGCACCAACAAGGGAAGATAATAAAACCCTTCGCAAGGAATTCCCCAGTGTAACCCCGAACCCTCTCTCAAAAGGTTCCCCGACAAACTTACCATAAAAATTTGTCGATATCTCTGTGTTTATCTCTAGTTTCTCCGGTTTTATTAATCCATGCCAGTTAATATGCATTCTAACTCCATGTTATGTGAACTTGTTAAATGATAGACATTGGCTTCGTTACCATCCAGGAAATGGCCATTTTGACCAGTATCTGCGCCTGCCCCGTGGAATGCGCAGCATATCCCTCTTCTAAATGAACTACTATGAGATAAAAAACTATAAACCTACTTTGAATATAGCTCTACGATCAATTGCTCTTTAATCGGCATTGTCAAATCTTCTCTAGAAGGCAGTAAAACGACTTTCCCTGTCATTTTTTTATCGTCCAATTCCAGCCAATGTGGTACACCACGACGTGCTACAGCCTCTAAAGATTCGACAATCCTGGGAATCTTTTTGCTCTTTTCCCTCACTTCTATTGTCTCTTCCTGACTTATTAAATAAGAAGGGATATTTACTCTCCTTCCATTAACCAAAAAGTGCCCATGCCTGACCAATTGCCTGGCCTCACTGCGGGAGCTAGCAAATCCTAAACGAAAAACCATATTATCCATCCTTCTTTCCAAAAGAAGCAATAGATTATCACCGGTTATTCCCTTCATTCTATCGGCTTTCTCAAAATACAATCGGAATTGCTTTTCTAAAACACCGTAAATCCTTTTAACCTTCTGCTTTTCACGAAGCTGTATCGCATAATCAGAGTATTTAGAACGACCTTTTCCATGCTGACCTGGGGGATAGCTTCTCCTCTCAAAAGCACACTTATCTGAATAACATCTATCACCTTTTAAGTATAACTTTAAATTCTCTCTCCTGCACAATCTACAAACAGACCCAGTGTATCGCGCCAAACCATGCCTCCTTTATACTCTTCTTCTCTTTGGTGGACGACACCCATTATGAGGAATAGGAGTAACATCCATGATTAGACTAACATTAAACCCCACAGCCTGTAAGGTTCTTAAGGCCGATTCTCGACCTGCTCCCGGCCCTTTTATATAGACCTCGATATTCTTGACCCCATGCTCCATCGCTTTTTTTGATGCATCTTCGGCGGCCAGCTGAGCAGCAAAAGGAGTACTTTTCCTTGAACCTTTATAACCCTGAGTCCCAGCACTAGACCAGGCGATTACATTTCCGGTTAAATCCGTAATTGTAATTATGGTATTATTAAATGTTGCTTGTATATGTGCTATGCCATCTTGAATATTTTTCTTTTCTCTTTTTTTCTTTGTGCCTTTCTTACTTTGTCTCGCCATCGAGCCTCCTATTTTTTACGACCTCCTATAGCCTTTCGAGGCCCCTTTCTTGTCCTCGCATTGGTACTGGTTCTTTGACCTCTAACAGGTAAAGAACGCCTATGACGCAATCCTCGGTAACACCCTAAATCCATTAATCTCTTCATGTTTGTGGAGAGTTCCATCCGCAAGTCACCCTCGACCTTATATTCACTATCTATGACATCCCTTATCTTAACCACATCAGCCTCTGTAACCTGATGCGATTTCATGTCAAAATCAATCCCGGCTTTTTCAAGGATATCTCTCGATGTAGACCTCCCAATACCATAGATGTAGGTCAAGGCGATCTCTATCCTTTTACCCTTGGGTAAATCAATCCCAGCAATCCTTGCCAATGTCTATACCTCCTTAGCTATTGTCCATCCAGAAATGACCATTTTGCCCAGTCCCTGCGCTTGCCCTTTGGAATTTCACTTTACGAACCCTTATGTAAATTCTGCGGGGCGGCCATATTCCTCTGGAGTCAGTCTCAGATTTTCATCCCTTTCTTCTTTTGACCTGAAACAAATCTGCTCATTTCTGGATGGACATGCGCTATCCTTGTCTCTGTTTGTGTCTAGGATTTTCACAAATTATCCTAACCACCCCTTTACGTCTGATTACCTTACACTTATCGCATCTTTTCTTTACTGAAGTCTTAACCTTCATTTTTTTGCCTCATTACCATTTGAAGAAAAGTTCTGCTTTTTTGAATCGGTTCATCCTGAAATACCCTTTTATGCGAAGTACAACAGCCTTTTTAAACCATCTATGACTCGTTTCTAGACATTTTCTTAAAACTTACTCGAAGGGTCTCAATCAACTGAAAATACTGACCTTCAACTGAGTTTATCCTGAGAAACGAAGGAGCTAGATGGATACCCCAAAATTTCTGTTCATGTTCGCTACAAAAGAAATTTTCATTTATACAGAGTACTATTTCGAACGGTAGGTAATCCTTCCCCTATTCAAATCATAAGGTGATAACTCAACTGTAACCCTGTCACCAGGAAGTATCTTAATAAAATGCATTCTCATCTTCCCAGAGATATGAGCCAATACCTTATGCCCGTTTTCCAATTCCACACGAAACATGGCATTGGGCAAAGTCTCCAAAACAGTTCCCTCTACTTCAATGGCCTCTTCTTTAGGCATAAGAACCTCTTTTATTGGTACCTACCCTTAATTAATGGCACCTGTAACCCTTGTAAAAACTTCGTCTATTTTCCCTAACCCATCTATGGTCCTAGACAGGTTCTTTTTCTTATAAAAATCAACTACAGGGGCAGTTTGATCATGATAAACCTTTAATCTACTTTTTATTGTATCCTCTTTATCATCGTCTCTCTGATAAAGGTCTCCGTTACACTCATTGCAGACATTTTCTTTTGCAGGTGGATCGAAAATAATATGGTATCCTCTTCCACAGTTCTTACAGGTTCTCCGTCCAGTGAGTCTCTTTAACAACTCCCCATCGTCTACTTCAATGTTGAGTAAGTGGTCAATCTCCAAATTCATCTTGTCTAGAATCTTGTCAAGAGCTTCAGCCTGAGCAACTGTACGAGGAAACCCATCCAGGATAAACCCCCCCTTGCAATCAGGTTTTTTTAATCTCTCCTCAATGATCCCTACCACAACTTCATCTGGGACCAAAGAACCTTTATCCATTAAACTCTTTGCTTTCTTACCCAGGGGAGAGCCTTCTTTTACCGCTTCCCTTAAAATGTCACCAGTAGAAATCTGAGGTATACTATACTTATCAATTAACATTTTGGCTTGAGTACCTTTTCCAGAACCAGGTGGACCTACTAATATAAGCTTCATAAAAAACCTTCCTTAAAAAAGTCAGCGTCCATCCATAAAGGCCTTTTGCCCAATCCCTGCACCTGCCCCTTGGAATGCTTAGACTATTCCTCTGGAATCAAGCTCAGGTTTTAATCCCTCACCCCTCGTTGACCTAGAACAAAATCTACTCATTTATAGATGGACAGTAGTTAACTGTTTATATTTAACGACGTCCTTTCAGCTTAGCTTTTTTTAAAAACCCTTCATAATGCCTGGTAAGTAAATGAGACTCAATCTGTGTAACCGTATCCATGGCAACTCCAACCACAATCAACAACGCAGTCCCACCAAAATAAAAAGGAACATTAAACCTACTGATAAGGATTGTAGGTAAAATACATACAGCTGAAACATAAATAGCACCACCAAGGGTGATCCTTGTAAGAACTCTATCAATATATTCAGCTGTTTTTTTACCAGGCCTTATTCCCGGAATATAGCCTCCATACTTCTTCATATTATCTGCAACATCAACGGGATTAAAGGTAACCGCGGTATAAAAATAACAAAAAAAGATAATAAAACCGACATATAAAATATTATACATGAACCTACCGGGCCCTAAACTGTCAATGATACTTTGAAACCATGGATGGAGTTCTATCCACGGCTTGGGCAAGAAATTAGCAACGGTCAAAGGGAACATTAATATCGAAGAGGCAAAAATTGGCGGAATAACCCCTGCTGTATTTACTCGAAGAGGTAAATGGGTACTCTGCCCACCATACATCTTTCTACCCATTACCCTCTTTGCATATTGTACAGGGAGACGCCGTTGCCCTCGTTCAACAAAAACAATAACCCCAACAACAACGACCATCATCACTACAATCATCAAAACGATAAAGATGGTCATCTCTCCTGTCTTTAAAAGCCGTGAAGTATTAAAAATTGCAGCAGGCAATCGAGCAACAATTCCCGCAAAAATTATCAATGAAATACCGTTCCCAATCCCCCGTTCCGTAATCTGCTCACCAAGCCACATGATAAATGCTGTTCCAGCGGTTAGACTAATCACTGTCATTAGCTTAAATGATAAACCAGGGTCAAGGACTATAATCTCTCCAGCCGGGCCAGTCATCCTTTCCAGCCCAACACTTATACCAAAACCCTGTATAATACACAGTATAACGGTACCATATCTCGTATATTGGGTTATCTTCCTCCTTCCGGCCTCCCCCTCTTTGGACAGTTTCTCCAGATGAGGGCTCACTACAGTTAGGAGCTGCAAAATAATAGAGGCACTAATATAGGGCATAATACCCAATGCGAATACAGACAGATTCTCCAATGCCCCACCTGAAAACATATCAAAAAGGCCCAAAAGGGTCCCTCGAGCTTGCGCAAAGAAAGAAGCTAAAGCTTCCCTGTCGATACCAGGAGTCGGAACATGCACACCAATCCTGTAGATCGTTAAAAAGAAAAGGGTAAAGAGTATCCTGTTCTTTAGTTCAGGTATCTTGGGTATATTTTGAAAACCACCTATCAATTAAACCACCTCAACCTTCCCACCAGCGGCCTCTATCTTATCTTTGGCTTTCTTACTAAGTCTGTGAACCTTCAATGTGATTGGGTATGTTATCTCTCCATTTCCTAATACTTTAATGCCGTCATAATTACCCTTTATTAGTCCACACTTAATCAAAACCTCATTGTCTACTATAGTACCTTCTTCAAATATATTTAGGTCTTTAATATTTACCAAGGCATATTTCTTTCTAAATATATTCGTAAAACCTCTCTTGGGAAGTCTTCGCTTAAGGGGCATCTGCCCCCCCTCAAACCCAGGACGAGTAGCGCTCCCAGAACGAGATTTCTGTCCCTTGGTTCCTCGACATGCAGTCTTTCCATGTCCGGAACCTTGGCCTCGACCAACTCTCTTTCTCTGTTTCCTAAACCTTGTAGATGGCTTTAATTCATTCAATCTCATGGTTCAATAACCTCAACCAGATGTATTACCTTCCTGACCATCCCTCGAATTTCATTTGTATCTTTAAGGGTTACAGTCTTATTCAATTTGGTCAAACCCAGTCCAACCAATGTTTGTTTATGTTTTTTAGGTCTACCTATACCACTTTTCTTCAAGGTAACCCTAAATTCCTTTGTATCCATAAAAAAATTTCCTTCTCTAACGCATTAAGTTTTTTGTGTGTGTTGTCCAAATCCCAATTCGTCTTATCTAAAAACGTTTTTTGTAATTGTTTAGCCATCTTAAGGAGCTAACGAGACTTTATGATTTGAATTGTCTTTTCCTCACGATTTGAGTCATTTTGAAGATTCTAAATTTGCTACGCTAAATTGCAAATAACTCTATCGCAAGCTCCCTCAAACAATTTGCGATTTTTAGCTTCGCTCTGTTTGAATCTTTAACAAAATATATCGTATTATTTTAGCCTTATGAAACAGAAAGCATTCGCCAAGCTTCAACGGTGGTCAAATTTTAAACCGTGCAGAACTCGCATTTTATAAGGAGGAAAGCTGAAACCGCTAATATTTCGCTGAGGTTATCCTGAGATACGAAGGATATAGGTTGATTAATAAAAAACTATTTAATGACCGATTAAAATAATTTCATTTAAACAACAGCCCGTTTTGAGATAACACCTTAAGTAAGGCTTATATCATATAATTTCGCTTAACTCTTTATTCCGTCTCTTTGCTATTTCTTCAGGGCTTCGAAGCTGACTTAAAGCTTGCATTGTGGCCTTTACAGCATTATGCGGATTATGTGAACCCAAACATTTTGTCAGAATATTTTCGATCCCAACTGACTCAATAACTGCTCTAACAGCTCCTCCAGCAATAATGCCTGTTCCTTTAGATGCAGGCTTTAAAAGAACACTACCAGCACCATATCGGCCTATTACCTGATATGGGATGGTATTGTTAACTATCGGGACCTGCATAAGGTTCTTTTTTGCTCGGCCTATCCCCTTTCTTATAGCCTCTGGCACCTCGTTCGCCTTCCCTAATCCACTGCCTACTATGCCGTTTCCATCCCCGATAACAACAAGAGCACTGAAACTAAATCTCCTTCCACCTTTAACTACTTTGGCAACCCTATTGATGTGAACAACTTTATCCATCAATTCTAATTCATCAGGATTAATAATTGGCAATTACCTTCTCCTTTACTTTTTGAGTCCCTTTCTCATAAACTAAAATATAAGCCCCTTCTCTCTAGCCATGAGAGCCAAAGCCTTAACCCTGCCATGATACTTGTAACCATTCCTATCAAAGACGACCCTTTTAATATTCCTGTCTAACGAATTCTTAGCTATCAAAGCTCCAACCTTCTTCGCTGCCTCTATATTGCCGCTTAATTTCTCATCCCTAATCTCTCTAGATACTGTAGAAGCAGATGCCAGAGTTTCGCCTTTAGTATCATCTATCACCTGCGCATAAATATGTTTAGCAGATCTAAATACACAGAGTCTGGGGCTATCATTTGTCCCCTTAATCCTCTTCCTAATCCTTTTTTTTCTCCTTAACCTTGCCAGCTCTTTAGATTTTCTTGAAGCCATGTCTATTCATACCTCATTTTATTCCAGCCTTGCCAATCTTTCGTCGAACCTTCTCATCTGAGTATAAAATACCCTTACCTTTATATGGCTCCGGCATCTTAAACGATCTAATCTTTGCTGCAACCTCTCCAACCAATTGCTTATCTATCCCTTCAATAGTAATATTTACTTGTTTTTCAACTTTTGCATTAATTCCCTTGGGGAGTGAAAATTCTATTGGATGTGAGTATCCCAAATTAAAGTTCAGTTTATCGCCTTTTAACTCAGCTCGGTAGCCTATCCCAACAATATTAAGTCTTTTTTCAAAACCCTTTGTTACACCTTCCACCATATTGGCAATAAGACTTCGGGTTAGCCCATGGAGGGCCTTGTCTCTTTTGCTGTCATTTATTCTATTAACCAATATTCTCTCGTTATCATACGATAGATTAATTCTCTCGTTTATACACAGGCCCAGTACTCCTTTAGGGCCCTTTATCTTTACGTTGGTTCCCTCAAGGGTTACTTCAACTCCTTTCGGAACGGGGATTGGCTGTCTACCAATTCGTGACATCTTCATTCTCCTTAAAGAAACATTCAGCTATATATTTTCTACCTCAATAGAAATCCAGATTTAAAATCTACCAAATAGAACAGAGCAGCTCTCCTCCAACATTCAATTCTCTAGCCTTCCTATCTGTCAAAACTCCCTTTGGGGTTGACAGAATATTTATACCAAGGCCATTTAGCACCTTTGGGATCTTGTCATTTCTAACATAAACTCGGCATCCTGGTTTACTAACCCTTTTTAGCCCAGTAAAAATCTCATTTTTCTCGTCATCATACTTAAGATAAATGATCAAGACCCCCTGTTTCTTATCTCTTACTACATTATAGTGTTTGATATATCCCTCTTCCTTTAATATCTTTGCTACAGAAACCTTTAAATTAGATGATGGGATATCAACCTTCTTGAATTTTGCCTTACTGCCATTTCGAAGACGTGTAAGCATATCCGCAAGAGGATCGGTCATTACCACTTTATAACTCCTTATAAATTAAAGATTATTCTTCAAATTTAGCTTCGAAATTTGGCAACTGTTTAGCCAAATAATGATTTGGACGGTCTTTGACGAACATTTTTGAGTTACTTTGTTAAAGATTCAAAGAAAGCGAAGTGAAAAATTGCAAATTGTTTTAGGTAGCTTGCGATAGAGTTATTTGCAATTTAGCGTAGCGAATTTAGAATCTTCAAAATGACTCAATTCGTGAGGAAAAGATTATTCAAATCATAAAACATCGTTAGATCCTTAAGATGGCTAAACAATTACTAAATTTGATATTAAAAGAATTTTGTATAGATCAAAACCAACTGCCTCTACCAGCTAGACTTAATGGTTCCTGGTATCTCTCCTCTTAACGCATACATTCGAAGACATATGCGACACATATCAAATTTCCTATAATAACCTCTAGCCCTTCCGCAAATGGGACAACGGTTGTATTCTCTAACTGAAAATTTATTTTTTCTCTTAGCCTTGGCAATCAAAGATTTCTTGGCCACACATACTCTCCATCAAATAAATTAAAAAAAAGTCATATACAGTTCATATCCTCCCCCTTTACCTTGGAGGAAAACTGCTCGTTTCTAGATGGACACTAATTAGAAATGTATGTATTTTAATGAAACAATATACTAGCTCTTAAAAGGAACACCCATTAAACTCAACAATGACCTGGCCTCTTCATCCGTCTTGGCAGTAGTAACAATAGCCACGTTCATCCCTTTTACCCTGTCAATCTTGTCATAATCAATCTCTGGAAATATAATTTGCTCCTTTATCCCCAAAGAATAATTTCCTCTCCCATCAAAAGACTCCCTGCTCACACCTCTAAAATCTCGAACCCTGGGAAGAGCGATATTAACCAATCTGTCTAGTAACTCATACATGTTTTCTCTTCTTAAAGTTACCATGCAACCAATGGGCATACCCTTTCTAAGTTTAAACGAAGCAATAGACTTTTTGGCCCTGGTAACAATAGGCTTTTGACCGGTTATTAAAGACAATTCAAACGTAGCAGAGTCCAACAACTTTATATTCTGAATGGCATCTCCTAATCCCATATTTACAACTATTTTTTCAATCCTAGGAACTTCCATTGGATTTTTGTAATTATGCTCTTTCATTAAAGTCGGAATTACTTCTTTAATATAGAAATCTTTTAACCTTGCCATCGAAAGCCCCAACCTCCTACTTCATATCCTACAGTTTTCTTATTTATCAAGGATTTCTTCGCACTTAATACAGATCCTGACCCTCTTTCCTCCATCCAGAATTTTTTTTCTTGTTCGAACTGGAGAGTTACATTTTTTGCATACAAGTGTAACATTAGAAACATGAATACTCCCCTCTATCTCTATAATTCCACCTCTTCCGGTTTGTGATGCTTTTGTATGTCTCTTGATAAAATTAACCTTTTCAACGATAACTCGATTCTTCTTGGGTAACACTTTCAAAATCTTACCCATTTTTCCTTTTTCTTTACCGGCAATCACCATTACTGTATCGTCTTTTTTAACATGGAATCTTGTCTGAAGCATCAAAACCTCTCTAGTGTCAATCCAAAAATGGCCATTTTCCCAAATATCTTCGCGTGCCCCGTGGAATGCTTGCCCTGTGTAATTTCGCTTTGCGAACCCCTATGGGAATCCATAGGGCAGGCATGTTTATCTGGGCGTTTAAATCTTCATCTTCCTTAAACTTGGACAAAATTGCCCATTTCTTAAATGGACACTCTCTATATAATCACAGCACCTCTGGTGCCAATGATATAATCTTTGTAAAATTCTTAGCTCTAAGTTCCCGTGCTACAGGGCCAAAAATTCGGGTCCCTATCGGCTCCCTTTGAGGATTGATAAGAACAGCGGAATTATCATCAAATTTTATATAAGACCCGTCTTTTCTTCTTATCTCCTTGGCAGTACGAACAATCACAGCCTTTGATACATCGCCTTTCTTTACTTTAGAATTGGGGATAGCTTCTTTTACTGAAACGACAATGATATCTCCAATGCTTGCATATTTCCTTCTTGTCCCACCCAAAACTTTTATACAGCACAACTTTTTCGCCCCAGAATTATCTGCCACATTGAGAATTGTCTGCATCTGAATCATTATTAGCACCTCACAGAACCGATTCTTTCAATACCTCTTCATTCACTCTGCCTTCTCCAGCGTTTTACAAACTCTCCATCTCTTTTCCTTACTTAACGGTCGGCTTTCAATTATCAAAACCCGATCACCCACTGAACACTCATTTTTTTCGTCATGGGCTTTGTATTTACCCTTTCTTTGAATATACTTTTTGTATATTGGATGTCTTAAGACCTTGTCTACCCGAACGACAACAGTCTTATCCATCTTATCACTGACAACGACTCCTACTTGAGTCCTTCTATGGCCTCTCTCTTTCACCTTTTATCCTTCCCTTGCAACTCTCTTTCTTTTAGGACGGTTTTTGTTCTTGCTATATCCTTTTTCACTTGAGTAATCCTCATGGTATTTTCGAGTTGCCCAACTGCAAGCTGAAACTTCAAGTTAAATAATTCCTCAGATAGATCCTTCTCTTTTTGTTCGAGTTCTATAATGCTTAAATCACGAACCTTACTTTCTTTCATAAAGATATCCCCGGCAGATAAATTTTGTATGTATGGACAACTTATGAGCAGCTAACCGAAAAGCCTCTCTTGCGACGTCCTCCCCAACACCTTCCATTTCATAGAGTATTCTACCTGGTTTTACAACGGCCACCCAATCTTCAGGGGCACCTTTTCCTTTTCCCATTCTTGTTTCAGCGGGTTTCGCAGTGATTGGTTTGTCGGGGAATATCCTGATCCAAACCTTCCCGCCTCTCTTTATATGTCGTGTCATTGCTATTCGAGCTGCTTCTATCTGGCGGGTAGTTATCCAACCACACTCCATTGCTTGTAAAGCAAAATCGCCAAATACAACGGTAGACCCCCTAAACGATGTTCCCCTTCTTCTACCTCTTTGATGTTTTCTAAATTTTATCTTCTTTGGTTGTAACACAGTACATACCTTTCCGACTAATTAAACTATTTTTTGGTATCTACACTACTCTTTTTCGGAAGGATTTCACCTTTGAAAATCCATACTTTTATACCAATGATTCCATAAGTCGTATGCGCCTCTGCAAACCCATAGTCTATATCAGCCCTCAAAGTGTGAAGAGAGACCCTGCCCTCTCGATACCATTCTCTCCTCGCCATTTCTGCGCCCCCCAATCTACCAGCACAAGAAATCTTAATTCCTTGAGCCCCAAATTTTAAAGCAGATGAAACACTCCTCTTCATCGCTCTTCGGAAAGCAACTCTCTTTTCCAACTGACTTGCCGTATTTTCAGCAACTAACTGGGCATCAATCTCTGGCTTTCGGACCTCCTGGATATTTATAAATATCTCTTTTGAAGTTAACTTTTGTAATTCACTCTTTAATGCCTCAATCTCAACACCTTTTCTCCCAATTATAATCCCTGGACGCGCAGTGTAGATATTAATCTTAGACTTATTTGCAGCCCTCTCAATCTCAATTTTCGAAATACCCGCGTGATAGAGTTTACGTTTTAGAAACTTCCGAATCTTTATGTCCTCTTGTAATAAGCTGGAAAATTCCTTTTCAGCAAACCATTTAGAACTCCACGTTTTGGTTACTCCCAACCTGAAACCAGTTGGGTGGACCTTTTGCCCCAAAACTCCCTCCCTTCTAAAAGACTACCCTTCTTTTAGTATTACTGTAATATGACTGGTTCTTTTCCGAATTCTGCCTACTCTTCCCATGGCCCTGGCTCTAAACCTCTTTAGTGTTGGACCTTCGTTAACATAAATCGTATTAATAAAAAGTGTATCTATATCAATATTCTGATTCTGAGATGAATTTGCTACAGCAGACTTTAAAAGCTTTTCAATTATCCTGGCAGATGCCTTAGTAGTAACGGATAGAATATTCAGTGCATCTTCTACCCTTTTACCACGGATTAAATCGGCTACTAGCCTAGCTTTTCTGGGTGATAATCTAATATAATTAACAGATGTTTTCGTCTCCATAATCCATTACATCCTTTTTTTATCTTTTCTTACCTTCTATCCTGGTTTTTTTACCCCCCCCGGCATGGGAATAGAATGTCCTTGTTGGTGAAAATTCTCCCAGTTTATGCCCTACCATATTCTCTGTAATAAAGATAGGAATGAATTTTTTACCATTATGGACAGCAATGGTGTGGCCAATCAGTTCAGGCACAATCATCGACCTTCGTGACCAAGTCTTTATGATCCTTTTACTGGTTGTATCTTCACTGGCTCTCCTCACCTTCTTTAAAAGGCTTTCTTCTATAAAAGGTCCTTTTTTTATTGATCTTCCCACATCAATCTCCTATGTATTTGTAATATTCATGGGACTCGGTTGGTGTCCATCCGGAAATGACCCTTATGTCCAATTTCTGCGCCCGCCCTGGGAATGCTTAGTGCATAATTTTTGACCCATCTAGGCTCTTCCTTTCCTCCTTGAGAGTATATACTTGTCACTGCTTTTATTCTTCCTTGTTTTATACCCTTTCGTGGGAACTCCCCAAGGCGTTACTGGGTGCCTACCTCCGGAGGACTTCCCCTCACCCCCACCTAGTGGGTGATCAACTGGATTCATAGCAACTCCCCGAACCTTAGGCCTTCTTCCCATCCACCGTTTTCTGCCAGCCTTGCCTATGGAGAAATTCTCATAATCTATATTTCCGATTTGACCAATGGTAGCAAAACACTCCTTCAATATTAGACGAACTTCATTAGAAGGCAGCTTTATCTGGGCATATTTCCCTTCCTTTGCTACGAGCTGGCCAAAGGTTCCCGCACTTCTAATGATCTGAGCTCCCTTCCCAGGCTTTAATTCAACATTGTGTATAAAAGTACCAAGAGGGATACTCCTTAAAGGCAATGTATTTCCCGGTTTAATATCGGCATCTTCCCCAGAAATAACAGTGTCTCCCACTTGAAGTTTTAAAGGAGCGATTATATATCTCTTTTCACCATCAGCATAATTTAAAAGAGCGATATTCGCCGAACGGTTCGGATCATATTCGATTGAAGCCACTTTTGCAGGGATATTAATCTTATCCCTCCTAAAATCAATTACCCGATACCTTCTTTTGTGCCTTCCGCCAATATGCCTGGAAGTAATTCTACCATAACAATTCCTTCCGCCCGTCCTGGGAAGCGGCTTTAAAAGAGACTTCTCTGGTTTGACACGGGTTATTTCCTCAAAGGTTAATACGCTTTGGAATCTCCTTCCTGGTGATGTTGGTTTAAATTTTTTTATACCCACTTAAAACTCCATTTTAATTCATATGATACAAGCTATAAGGCCTAAACTCCATCGAAGTATTCTATATGATCTCCTGACTTCAAAGTCACAATAGCCTTCTTCCAATCCTTTCTTCTACCAAAACTCTTTCCCAACCTCTTGTGCTTACCTTTGATATTTACAGTATTAACGTTCAATACCTTTACCTTAAAAAGTTTCTCAACTGCTTTTTTGATTTCAATTTTATTGGCATCCCTACTTACCTCAAAGGTTAGTTGATTGCAATCCCCTTTTTGAATATCACTCTTTTCAGTAATCAGAGGCCTTCTTATAACTTTATGTATATCATTCATGACAATAATCTCGCTTCTATCTTCTCCAAAGAGGGCTTAACAAGGATCAGGTTTTCATGTCGCAGGATATCATAGACATTTAGACCTTCAGGAGGTAAGATTTTTGTATACTTGACATTTCTTGACGATCTTTCGAGGGTATCATTCCCCTCATCAACGATCAAGACATTTTCAACGCCAAAGTTCTGCATAATAAACTTAAAAGCCTTTGTCCGAATCTCTTCTAAATGAAAATTATCTAAAACGATTATCTTTCCTTCCTTTAACTTCAACGTCAAAACAGACTTTAAAGCTTCTCGTTTCACCTTTTTAGGAAGAGAGTAGGAATAATCCCTGGGAGTAGGTCCGAACACAGTACCACCTCCAACCCAAAGCGGAGACCTTCGCGAACCGGCTCGGGCTCTGCCCGTACCTTTTTGACGCCAGGGTTTAACACCTCCTCCTCGAACTAAGGCTCTGTTTTTAGTAGAAGCCGTGCCTCTTCTCTTGTTTTTTTGCTGCATAATTATTACATCAGAGATTAAGTGCGGTTTTACTTCAACGTCAAATATCTCATCCTTGAGATATATCTCAGAAACCTTTTTCTTTTCTGTATCATAAACGTCCGTTACTGGCATATTAAGACTCCTAATTAACATTGAGCCAATGTCAATTATTTCTCTTCTTTACACTACTTTTTATCGTAATTATCCCATTTTGAGAGCCAGGAACTGCACCCTTCAGCAGTATAATGTTCTTATCGGGTTTCACTTCTACAACTTGGATATTCTGTACTGTTACCCTCTTACCACCCAAGCGACCAGGCATTTTTCTTCCTTTAAAAACCCGTGAGGGGGTTGCACTCGCTCCAATAGAACCCGGCGACTTATGAAACATCGAACCATGACCGCCAGGACCTCCTCTGAAACCCCATCTTTTAACTACTCCTGCAAACCCCTTACCCTTGCTTACTCCGGTAACATCTACGAAATCCCCGGCATTGAACATATCAATTGTGATGCTGTCTCCTTCTTGATAATCCTCTATATTATCAACTCCAAACTCCTTTAGATAAGCACATGGAGTCGCATTATGTTTTTTGAAATGACCTTTCAGCGGTTTGTTGAGCCTTTTCACCTTTTTTTCAGAATATCCCAGTTGCAAAACATTGTATCCGTCATTATCCAAAGTCTTCTTTTGGACAACAATACAGGGGCCTGCTTCTATTACTGTTACTGGCAATACATTTCCATCATCTGAAAAGACCTGCGTCATCCCCAATTTTCGACCTATTATCCCTTTAACCATGAATATATTCTCCTGCCATTACAGTTTAATTTCCACATCAACCCCTGCAGCAAGATCCAGTCTCATCAATGCATCAATTGTCTGCTGTGTCGGCTCAAGTATATCTAAAAGCCTCTTATGAGTTCTTATCTCAAATTGCTCTCTCGACTTCTTATCTACATGAGGAGAACGTAATACGCAATACTTATTGATCGTAGTGGGAAGAGGTATGGGGCCTGCGACCTTTGCCCCGGTTCTTTTAGCAGTATCAACAATCTCTTCAGCGGATTGATCTAACAATCTGTGATCATACGCTTTTAGTCGAATCCTTATCTTTTGCTCATTCATAGCTTAATCCCTGTCTATCCTACTTTATAACATCCTCTATTCAATAATTTCACTTATAACGCCGGCGCCGACAGTCTTTCCACCTTCTCGAATCGCAAACCTTAACTCCTTCTCCATGGCTATAGGAGTTATCAAATCCGCAGTAAATGATACATTGTCTCCAGGCATTAC
>JAUXFK010000111.1 GCA_030623035.1 Deltaproteobacteria bacterium
CCCTCAAACAATTTGCAATTTTTCGCTTCGCTCTATTTGAATCTTGTAACAGTTTAGCTTTTTTAAATTTGATTGCCGTTGAAGCTTGGCCAGTGCTTTCTGTTTCATAAGGCTAAAATAATACTGAATCTTTAACAAAATAACTCAAAAATGTTCGTCAAAGACCATCCAAATTATTATTTGGCTAAACAGTTACGATTATTTATAGGTATCTTATTTACTCGTTGATGGTCGTCCCCCAATTCCACATATAATTTTGAAGTTTACATCCTTCCCTTCAAATAGGCATTCATTTTTTCGTTTGATAAAGCTACATCAAGAGGAACTCCTTCCCCGTTAACGAAGACAGTTGTAGAACTTTTAATCTCAAAGTCTTTAGCCTCTTGCGAGTCATTTTTATAAATGTCTAAATCAATTGAATCTTCGAAGTTTTTTTTCATGTTTTTGGCCACACCTATGGCTGTTTGACAACTTCTTCAAGCTGGATTTCCACTATGAAAAACAATAAGCCTAATCATTATTAATTTCTTTTTTCAATTATAATCCGGTAATGGTATGATGCGGCGTTGACTTACAGCCGATTGGACGGGCGCGAGCTTGCTCGCGGTCGGCCGGGCGGATGTTGGTCTAATGGCTTGTTAGGGCAGCGCTTGCGCGGCGCTGGCAAGCCATTGGACGAAGTCAACGCCGCATTACCGCGACGCGCAAGCGTCGCGCTAACATAATATTAACCAACACCTATATCCCTTAGTCTATGATAATGAAAGACAAAATACAACACAAAAAAATGAAGGAAACCGCTTGAGCTTGGTTGTGATTTAAGTTATTGTATATGAGTAACTACTCAGGTTGTCAGGTTCAAACCCTCCCTGGCGCGACTTTTCTGGAAGACGCACCAGGGCAGGCCCGGAACTTTGAACCTGAGTAGTTACGTATATGATAGATATAATATTAGAAAACAAAAAGGATACACGAATAAGGATCAGAACCTCACTGATGAATTGAAGGCAAAAGAGACCCGATGGGGTTTGCCAGATTAAAAGAGAAAGCCATGCTTTGTGATCTTCAGGGCCAGATCGAAAGAATTACCTATACAAACGATGAAAACGGTTTCACCATAGCAAAGGTAAAGGTGTATGGACATCGGGAACTCGTTGCTGTTGTTGGGAATCTCATTGCACCAACACCCGGAGAGGTCATAAAGATGAGGGGCGAATGGGTCAACCATCCGAAATACGGAGAACAGTTTAAGATCGCAGATTATAAGACCGCTGTTCCCGCTTCAGTCTATGGGATACAAAAATACCTTGGCTCCGGTCTTATCAAAGGTATTGGCCCTGTAATGTCCAAGAGGATCGTAAATAAGTTTGGAAAGGAAACCCTTGATATCATCGAAGTTGAAATAGACAGGCTCTTAGAGGTTGAAGGTGTCGGTAAAAAGCGGATAAAGATGATTGCACAGGCCTGGGCTGAGCAAAAAGAGATCAGAGAAGTAATGCTCTTCCTCCAGTCTCATGAGGTAAGCTCAGGTTATGCAACAAAGATATTCAAGCAGTATGGTGACCGATCCATTGAGGTGGTTAAGAGTAACCCTTACAGCCTGGCAACAGACATCTTTGGTATTGGCTTTGTAACTGCCGACACTATCGCGGAGAAACTGGGATTCAGCAAGGATTGTGAAATAAGGGCAGAGGCAGGTATACTCTATGTGCTAAATCAACTGGCAGATGAAGGTCATGTGTATTTTCCATATGTGCATCTTATTGAAAAGTGCCGGGAGATCCTTCAGGTTGATAGAGAGGTTATTGTAAAGGCATTCGGAAAGATTGCTGTAGATCAGAGGATTGTAATCGAAGACCTTAATGATACGATTGAAGAGTTCAAAGAAGACAATAAGGCGGTTTACCTGGCAAAATTCCATGTTTGTGAAACCAATGTCGCTGCCCGGCTTAAGACACTGATAAATACACCAAAGTCAATCAGAAAGATAGACACAAAAAAGGCAATAAAGTGGGTTATGAAAAGGCTTTCCATGGATCTGGCACAAAGACAGATCGATGCGGTTAACTGTGCGATTCAGAATAAGGTTATGGTCATTACAGGAGGACCCGGTACAGGAAAAACCACCATTATAAAAGCGATCCTCATGATATTTCAAAAGCTTGGCGTAAAGATCATGCTCGCTGCTCCAACAGGCAGGGCTGCGAAAAGAATGATCGAGACCACCGGTCATGAGGCAAAGACCATTCACCGCATGCTGGAGTATAGCATCCAGAAGGGAGGGTTTCAAAGAAACGACAGGCACCTGCTGAACTGTGATCTGATCATTATAGATGAGGCTTCAATGATCGATACTGTATTGATGCATCACCTTTTAAAAGCCATTTCTCCTTATGCAACCTTCATTCTCGTAGGAGATGTAAATCAACTTCCATCTGTAGGCGCAGGAAATGTCCTCAGAGATATCATCTCATCCGGTGCAGTTCCTGTAGTGGAATTAAGCGAGATATTCCGACAGGCAAAGGAGAGCCTGATCGTTGTCAATGCACATAAAATCAATAACGGGATAATCCCGTCATTTAAACCTTCCGGAAATAGCCTGGACGACTTCTATTTTATTGAACAGGAAGACCCAAAAGAGGTGCTTGATATAATATTGGAACTCACCAAAGAGAGGATCCCAAGGAGATTCGGTCTTAACCCTGTGGATGATATCCAGGTGCTTACCCCCATGCACAAGGGTACTTTGGGTTCCGCAAATTTAAATAAAGAGCTTCAAAAGGCCCTCAACCCCGTTGAACAGGAGGGTATAATGCAAGGTTTCAGGAATTTTAAGATTAATGACAAGGTCATGCAGATAAAGAACAACTATGAAAAAGAAGTCTTTAACGGAGATATTGGCAGAATCACAAATATCGATTACGAAACTCAGGAGGTGGTAATATCGATCGATGGCAGAGATGTAATCTATAGTTTTGCAGATCTCGATGAGATTGTGTTGGCTTATGCGGTTTCGGTTCACAAGTCACAGGGGTCTGAATATCCCGCGATAGTGTTGCCTGTTTTATCCCAGCATTATATTCTATTACAGAGGAACCTGATATATACGGGGGTAACCAGAGGTAAGAGATTGGTGGTAATGGTTGGTACAAAGAAGGCCCTGGCAATCGGAGTTAAAAACAATAAAACCCGGAAAAGGTATACATATTTAGAACACCGGCTGAGATAGAGATGGCTTTTTCAAGTTAAATTTACTTGACGCAACAGGTTCTTTTCCCTATACTTCTTGTATTAGAGTGTGTTTAAAAAAATAATAGGAGGAGTGGTTTATGGATTTCAAGTACATTATTTACGAAAAGGAAGATGCAATAGCAAAGATAACTCTAAACAGACCCGAAGTGCTCAATGTCATGGATTTCCCCGGTGATGGTGGTATATACGATGAATTTATGGAAGCATTGGATATCGCAGCAGACGATGATGACATAAAGGTTATGATAATAAAAGGGAATGGCAGGTCTTTTTGTGCCGGTCATGACCTCTCTCGTATCTACAAGGTTTATGAAGAGCAGGATGCCGAGCCAGGGAAGCGCAGACCCAGTCAGCGTGCAAGGCTGAAGATTGACAGGAAATGGCTGGGAGGCCATCAGAAGATATTGCTTTTTCCAAAGATTACGATTGCTCAGGTCCATGGGCACTGTATTGGTGAAGGTGCAGTGATTGCAGAGATGAGCGACATTGCCATTGTGGCGGATGACGCTCATATCAGCCATGCAGAGCAGAGGCTTGGTTTTGCAGGCAGCGGCATTAACCTGATACCACTGTATCAGATGTTGGGTTATAAAAGAGCAAGATGGATGGTGTTATCAGGAGATGCGATAGATGGAAAGGAAGCAGAAAGGATTGGCTGGGCAACCAGGAGCGTACCTTCTGAAAAACTGGAAGAAGAAGTCGAAAAGGTGGCGGCAAGGATGACGCTTCTGCCCAAAGACGGGATTATGATCGGTAAGGCATCCAATCAGTGGATATGCGATATAATCGGTCTTAATGCAGGCCTGTCGCATGCATATATAACGCATACACTATTTACAAATTTGAGGTTTGAACCTGAAGAATATAATTTTGTAAAGGGTAGGAAAGACAAGGGGACAAGAGAGGGCATCCACAAAAGGGATGAAAGGTATAAAAAGTAAATTCGACCTTTGTAATCATACCTGTTTCGCTAAATCATAAAGAGCATTTTCTAAGATTTCCTTTTTTGCTCTTTCATGTGAGTTCTTTGACCAATCTATGACTTGCCCTGTTAGCTATTAGAATCGCCTTTCAACCTGAAAGATTGGATTACTAGCCTTTAACAGGGCAGGTCACCTATATCTTCAAAAATTCACCCGATCACTCAAAGCAGAATTGAACCACCATAGATTTATTTTGCCTCTTTAAAAAAATCTTTTTTTCTTGACTTAAGTCAATGACAAAAAGATCTAAGGTTATTATATTGGATGCAAGAACGAAAAAGGACGGGTCTTATAAGTAAAAAACCAAACCATACAAATGAGAAAGGAGGTAATCGGATGTTTTGTTATCAGTGTGAACAGACAGCAAAAGGCGAGGGGTGTACCAGTATTGGGGTTTGCGGGAAACAGCCGGATGTGGCAGCATTGCAGGATCTTCTCCTGCATGCACTCAAAGGGCTGTCCCTCTACTTTGTGGCAGGCCAAAAGGTGGGTGTGATTGACCATGATGTCAATGCCTTTACCTGTGAGGCTATTTTTTCTACATTGACGAATGTGAATTTTGATCCGGATCGGTTTGTCCAACTAATCAACCGCTGCGTGGTTCTTAGGGATAGTCTCAAGGAAAAGGTAAAAGAGGCAGGCGGAGATGTAGACTTCAAAGAAGATGCTGCCACATTTAAACCCGAGACCGGCTTAGATGGCCTTGTGAAGCAGGGGGAGGCTGTGGGTGTAAAATCCGATCCTGATGTTGATCCGGATATCAACTCTTTGCGTCAGGTTTTGATTTACGGGATCAAAGGGGTCGCTGCTTATGCGGATCACGCTCGTATCCTCAAAAAGGAAGATGAAAGAGTATACGCGTTTATCAACGAAGGTCTTGCCGCCACTTTGGACAAGGATTTAACTGTGGACAATTTGGTGGGGCTGGTTCTCAAATGCGGAGAAATCAACCTAAGGGCAATGGAATTGCTCGATGCGGCAAATACAGAGACATACGGCCACCCTGTTCCCACTAAGGTGCCACTCGGCGCAAAGAAGGGCAAGGCCATCCTTGTATCCGGACACGATCTGAAAGATCTGGAGGAGATTCTGAAACAGAGCGAAGGAAAGGGGATCAACATTTATACTCACGGCGAGATGCTTCCCTGTCATGGGTATCCGGAATTGAAAAAGTATCCTCACTTTTATGGTCATTACGGGACTGCCTGGCAGAACCAGGCAAAAGAGTTTGCAGCATTTCCAGGTGCCATATTGATGACCACAAATTGCATACAGAAACCGAAAGATATATACAAGGACAACATATTCACAACAGGCCTGGTTGGATGGCCTGGAGTAACCCATATAGCGGATAAAGATTTTACTATGGTGATCGAAAAGGCTCTGGAACTTCCGGGTTTTCCTGAAGACACAAACGGCAGGTCAGTCATGGTAGGTTTTGCCCGCAATGCAGTATTGGGGGTTGCAGATAAGATTATCGAAGCGGTCAAAGGCAAGGCATTGCGCCACTTCTTCCTGGTTGCAGGATGCGATGGTGCCAAACCAGGGAGGAATTACTACACAGAGTTTGTAGATAAGATTCCCAGAGATTGTGTGGTTTTGACTTTAGCCTGTGGTAAGTTCCGTTTCTTTGACAAAGACCTGGGTGATATCGGTGGCATCCCCAGGCTATTGGACGTGGGTCAGTGCAATGATGCTTACTCGGCGATTCAGATAGCTGTTGCTTTAGCCAATGCCTTTGAGTGCGGGGTAAACGATCTTCCTCTCTCCATTATCCTTTCCTGGTATGAGCAAAAGGCAGTGGCGATTCTATTGACGCTGTTTCACCTCGGCATCAAAGACATACGACTGGGACCGACGCTTCCTGCTTTTATTACACCCAATGTGCTGGATGTTCTGGTTAAGAATTTCAATATTATGCCCATCAGCACTGTGGACGAGGATATCAAGGCGATACTTGGATAAAATTGTTGGTAACTTGAAGCTTGGCGGGCTGTTGCCGAAAAACAACATCCATATTAAGACGAATTGGGGTTTGGACAACAGCCCGTAATAAAGTAATAAAATAGGTAATTGTTTAGCTTTTTGAAAAGAGTCGCTTCAACGACGGTCAAATTTTAATGCGTGTAGCTGTCTGAGCGTCTTAGTGAGCGTTAATAAAGAACAGGGGGATAACCTCACATTTAATATCTGAAAGTGTTAATAATGGAGCTACTGAATTGAATGGTGACATACTGTTCTTTCTTTACGCTCACTTGGGTGCGAGTTTTACACGGATTAAAATTTGACCGTCGTTGAAGCTTGATGATAGTTTTCTATTTCATAGTGCTAAAATTATACAAAATATTTTAAAGATTCACCATTTGCTACGCGAAATTGCAAATAACTCAATCAGTCTGAGGAAAGGTCAAGAGGGAATTTCCAATAGTGAGAAGGAGGAGAAAGGACAATGAGATGCCCAGGGCAAGATACTCGTTTTTGGAAGGAAGACACCATCTTTGAGGTTGAATGCCCCGAATGTGGAGATAAGATAGAGTTCTTTAAAGATGAGGCCACTCGGCGCTGTGGAAAGTGTGGATCTAAGATGGTCAATCCAAAGATGGACTTTGGCTGTGCCGCATATTGCAAGTATGCAGAGCAGTGTATCGGAGACTTACCGCCCGAGCTTCTGGCTCAAAGAAACGATCTGCTTAAAGACCGTGTTGCCATAGAGATGAAGCGCTATTTTAAACAGGACTTCAAACGGATCGGCCATGCCTCAAAAGTCGCACGGTACGCAGAAGAGATATTCAAAGAAGAAGGGGGAGATCCGGCGGTGATCCTGTCCGCTGCTTACCTCCACGATATAGGAATCAAGGAGGCAGAACGAAAGTACAATAGTACTGCAGCGCGCTACCAGGAAAAGGAAGGTCCACCCATAGCCAGAGACATTCTGGAGAGAATGGGAGCCAATGAGAAACTGATCGATGAGGTGTCTGATATCATAGCGCATCACCATCATCCCAGAGCTCAGGAGACCGTTAACTTCAAAGTCCTCTATGATGCTGACCTGATTGTAAATATGGAGGAAAACAAAAAAGAATCTTTAATGGATGAGAAGAGATTGAACACACTTATTGAGAAGAGCTTTCTTACTGAAAGGGGTGGCAGACTGGCCAGAGATGTCTTTTTGAAAAAATGATGAATAACCAATAAAGGAGGAAACCATGAAAGTAAAGCGTAAAATCATATATATAGATGAAGAGAAATGCGACGGCTGTGGTCAATGTGTACCCTCTTGTGCAGAGGGGGCCATAGAAATAGTGGATGGAAAGGCAAGACTCGTAGCTGAAAAGTATTGTGACGGGTTGGGAGCCTGTTTGGGGGAATGTCCCAATGATGCACTCAAGGTCATCGAGCGAGAGGCGGATGAATTTGATGAGGAGGCAGTTGAAGAGTATATTATCAAAAAAGAAGTATCCCAGGGACAAGAAGAAGGGACCATGGCCTGCGGTTGTCCTTCAACCCTGATCCAGAGTTTTACCCCTCAAAAATCATGTCAAGAGGCAAATGAGCCTGTCTTTCATGGGAGTACAGAATCGGCACTATCTCACTGGCCGGTACAGATTCGACTCGTACCGCCAACGGCTTCGTTTCTGAATGGGGCAGACCTTTTGGTTGCAGCAGATTGTACGCCGTTTGCCTATCCCAATTTTCACAAGGATTTTATTCATGGTAAAGTCGTTCTGGTCGGATGTCCAAAATTTGATGATCAGCAGGAGTATATCGATAAATTTACGGATATCTTTAGGAAAGCGGGGGTAAAGAGCGTAAAAGTGGTTGTTATGGAGGTGCCCTGTTGTCAAGGATTACCCACAATTATAAAGAAGGGGATGGAACTGGCAGGCAGAGAAATACCTATAGAACAGGTGGTGATAAGCACCAGGGGAGAAATCCTCAAGAAGGAGAGGTTGGTCGCATAAAGTGGCATTGAGCAAAAAATTGGAGCGGTTTAAAAGTCAAGACAGGTTTAGAGCCTTTTCCTTTTCGTGCTTGGAAATTTTTCCTCCCATAAAATTAACATGGGACTTGCTATAAAGATGGATGAATACGTACCGATAATAATCCCAACAATCAAAGCAAATGCAAAGTCATGTATTACACCGCCACCCAAAATAAATAGAGCAACAACGACAAAGAGGGTCGTTCCGGATGTTAGGATAGTCCTGCTTAGAGTTTCATTAATGCTTGTATTAACAATAGGTTCAAGTTTTTTCTTTAACATCTTTTTTAAGTTTTCTCTGATTCGATCGTATACAACGATTGTGTCGTTTAATGAGTATCCAACAATGGTCAAAACCGCAGCCAACATTGCCAGATTAAACTCCTTGTTTGTTATCGAAAAGACACCGATTGTAATTGTTATATCGTGAAACAATGCTGCTAAAGCTCCCAGGGCAAACCTGAATTCAAATCTCCATGTTATATATAAAAGGATGCCAACCATCGCATATATAATAGCCAGAAGCCCTTTTTTTCGCAGTTCCTTTCCTACCTGAGGGCCTACCATCTCAACCCGTCTCACATCTATGCCGTCTTCTCCATATATCTCTCGAAACACCTCTTGAATCTTATCTGAGACCCCTTCAATATTGGACTGTTTACTTTCAGCCCTGATGAGGTATTCATTATCCTTCTTTTTGCCAAATTGCTGGATTGTACTACCCTCTAACCCGATTTCCTTTAATCCTTTTCTGACTTCGTCTGGAGTGACTCCCTGTTTAAACCATATCTGTACCATTGTACCTCCGGCAAAGTCTATACCATAATTGAGCCCTCCTTTTATTACGATTGAGCAGATACTTAAGAGAATCAAAATAGTGGAGAATAAGAAGGCGAGCCTCTTTTTGCCGAGAAAATCTATATTTATTCCAGGCTTAACAATTTGTATCATGTTTTATATCTCCAAATCCGGGCGAACCCTTATCTAATTTAATCAAGATGGTAACTACTCAGCCGCCGATCTACGCTGATCATCACTGATATTTTGTAACTACTCAGGCACAGAGGGGCAAAGGCACAGAGGCACATA
>JAUXFK010000242.1 GCA_030623035.1 Deltaproteobacteria bacterium
AATCTTATATATTTCAGCAACTAAAGTCATTGATTTTTGCCAGACCTGCAAATCTCTATACGTTTTTATTTTTCTTTGTGCCACTGTGCCTTTGCCCCTCTGTGCCTGAGTAGTTACCTAAAATCTTACGCCATAAAGATAATACTCCATTATCGCATTCCCCCAAAAAAGGGAAATGAATGCCCCAATGGCCAAAAACGGACCAAAGGGTATGGCGTATCTGCTGTCTTTCTTTTCTTTTAGCATCACAGTGATACCGATTATGGATCCGATTAATGATCCTAAAAAGACAGTCACTATTACTGCCTTTAAGCCCAGAAATGCCCCAATCATGGCGAGAAGTTTTATATCACCGGCACCCATCCCTTCCCTTTTTGTTAATAGGCTGTAAAGGAGCGCTATTAAAAGGAGAGATCCGCCGCCTGCAAGAACACCTGCAAATGACTCTAAAAAAGTGATATGGGGTAAGAAGGGGGATAATGCAAGACCCACAACAATGCCGGGAAGGCTGATCACATCAGGGATGATTTGATGATCCAGGTCAATAAATGTTATAACGAGCAACGCGTAGCAAAAGGCCAGATATACAAAGTAGTTGAGAGAAAGGTCAAACTTCAAATAAAGCGTTAATGAGAATATGCCCGCTATAAATTCAACAAAAAAATACCTGGCAGAGATGGGGTGTCCGCATCTTCTGCACTTACCACCCAGAAAAAGGAAGCCAAATATCGGGATATTATCATAGAACCTTATGGGTTGATCGCAGTATGGACAATAGGAGGAGGGGGAAACGATGGACTCACCTTTTGGAATCCGAAATATGCAGACATTCAAAAAACTGCCGATAATCGTACCCAGGATGAAAGGGGTAAGGTATTCAAAGATAAATAACATTTTACCTCTAATAAATAGGTTAACCTCCTATTTCTCTTTACATATACCTTCATTCTTACCTTCTGTCAAGGTGAATTACAGACAGAGCCTGCACACTCGTCTTCTGGTTCATTTAAAAAATGGGTATTGAGTTCACTCAAATATGTTCGTCAAGGATCATCCAACTCATTTTTCGGTTAGACAGTTACAAAAATCAATAGCTTTTTATTTTGTTTTTGATATATAGATACCTTGAATAATACAGCGACACTATTTTTAATCTCTCGATTTATTCGGGATAACCAGGGATGAGGCAATAACTATGACAGAAGAGAAGGGCTTGAATAAAGTCAGGCAGATGGAAGAGGACTGGGAAAAAAATCTCGCAAAGAAGTACGAGAAGAAACCAGGGTTTAGGCTGCCAAAATCCCAGACAGAGTCAGAGATCTCCTTAAAACCCGTTTATACCCCGTTGGATGTAGCGGATATCGAATACAGTGATATTGGGATGCCCGGTTCCTATCCGTATATCAGGGGGATCTACCCCTTGACTTATCAATACCAGCCATGGATGACCCAGCAGATACATGGATACGCCAGGGCTGAAGAGACCAGAAAAAGGACTGAGAAGTTGTCAGAGGAAGGGATGAAAGGATTTGGCGGAGCGGTTCTTTTTATAGTTCCTGACCTGGCCTCTACTTACGGCTACGACCCTGATGACATCACAGCAAAGGGTATGGTTGGGCTAAGCGGTGTTTCGGTTGATACAGAAGAAGATATCGGGATTATCTGTGATGGATATGATCTGAGCAAAACAAGAGTAGGTTTTAGTACAAAGATTACATGCCTGCCGATGCTGGCAACATACATTGTATATGCAAAAAAGCAGGGATACAAGCCACACCAGCTCAATGGGCAAAGCCAGAATCGCAGGAAGATATCATGGCTGGGTCAAAATACCAGGGATCACCCCCCGAAAGAGCAGTTGAAGCTTCAGTTAGAGTTGATCAAATACTGCGTTGAGAATATGCCCAGGTGGAACCATACAAACCTATGCGGATATGTTGCAGGAGAAAACTGTGCCTCTCCTGCCCAGGAGATGGCATTTATGCTGTCCGAAGCTATAGAACTTATAGAGTGTGGTATAAAGACAGGCCTGGATCCTGATGATATGGTCCCCAGGTTTAGTGCTCAGATGCATATGGGGATGGATTTTTTTGAGGAGATATGTAAACTCAGGGCATTCAGGAGGATGTGGGCAAAGACCATGAAGGAGAGGTTCCAATGCAAGAAAGCCTCTTCTCACCAGTTCAGGATTCATGTCCATACAGGGGGCATAAACCTCACAGCTCAACAGCCGCATAACAATATAACCAGAGCAGCCCTCCAGGTTCTGGCCTCGGTATTGGGTGGTACCCAATCGATCCATACCTCTTCTTATGATGAAGCCATTTCATTGCCTTCAGAGGAGGCTGCAATTACTGCTTTGCGGGTGAACCAGGTAGTACTCCACGAAACAGGGGTTTCTAAAGTCTGTGACCCCCTGGGAGGTTCCTACTATGTAGAGTGGCTTACAGACAGACTGGAGAAAGAAGCCTGGAAAATAGTAGATGAGATTGAAGGCAGGGGAGGGTTTACCGGATGTATGGAGACAGGATGGTTGTGGAACCTTTTGGACCAAAGGATCAAGGCATGGAGACAAGAGGTTGATGAGGAAAAGAGGGTAATAATTGGAGTAAATAAGTATAAACATTTAGAAACCCTGGATGTTCCGGAGTTCACAATCGACCAGCAAGAGATAGAGAAGCATGCGATAGAAAGGATAGTAAGATGGAAGCGCACTCGCAACCAGGGGGAGGTTAAAGCGGCATTGAAAGGGGTTGAAGATGCTGCCGGGGAGTATACGTCAATAGAGCAGGCCGGCCTGCTGATGCCGAAAATGATCGATGCTGCCGAGGCAAAATGTACGATTGGCGAGATAACAGAGGTACTTTTTCAGGTGTATGGTAATTCCTTTCCTTATTGAGAGGAATAAGTAACTACTCAGGTTGTCAGGTTCAAGGTTCACAGTTCACGGTTGGGCGCATCCAGGGTGACATAGGGCTCACTCTGGACTTTCGTGTAAAACTGCCTGGCGTATCGCAAGAACCGGATAAACTCCGCATTCGTCTCGGAATCGAACCCTTGTTTATCAGTTTAACCTTGAACCGTGAACCCCGGAACTTTGAACCTGAGTAGTTACAGGCATAATTGACAATACCGACAAATCTTTCGAGAGGAAAAGATGGGAGCTGTTAATAAGGAAAAGATCAGGGTTCTATTTACCCGCAACTTACTGGAAGGACATGACATCGGTTTAAGGACTGTTGTAAACAGATGCCGTGAATCTGGGATAGAGGTAATCTATTATCCCAGATTTAAGGATTTTAGCGAGGTTTCTAAGGTTGCACAAGAGGAAGATGTAGATATTGTGGGGATAAGCTCTTCATCGGGGGCACACATCCATCTGGTACAAGGGTTGATTTCATCACTGAAGGAAAAGGGGATGAACATACCCATTATTATCGGCGGCGTCATCCCAAACAAAGACATACCAAGATTAAACGAAATGGGCATAAAAGGGATATTTGGCCCTGGTTCAACCCCTGATGAAGTTGCAAGTTTTATATCGAAAATTAAGTAACAATTTGACCGTCGTTGAAGCTTGATGATGGCTTTCTATTTGTCGCTTCAACGGCAATCAAGTTTTAATCCGTGTAAAACTCGCATCCAAGTGAGCGTAAAGAAAGAACAGTATATCACTATTCAATTCAGCATATCCATTATTACCTATTTCAAACATTAAATGTGAGGTTATCCCCTGTTCTTTCTTAACGCTCACTAAAACACTCAGACAACTACACGCATTAAAATTTGACCGTCGTTGAAGCTTGATGATGGCTTTCTATTTAATAGCGCTAGAGTGATACAAAGTCTCTGAATTTAGA
>JAUXFK010000070.1 GCA_030623035.1 Deltaproteobacteria bacterium
GCAACTTTTAAAACAAATGTTTTCATGTACAACCTCTTATTCTTTTTTAACTTAGGATTCATTTGGCTCAAGACCAGTCAGACTGTATCATACAATCATTTTTCTGTCAAAATCCAGAGAGCAGGGAGCTAGGTCTTGTCACTTCAAGCTGGTAGGGTGGGCTCTGGCTACCCCACAGAAAATGTTCGGCCAAATATTTATCAGCGTTCAACCGCGGTTAATTAAGGCAGGAACCGCAGATTCACACAGATGGACACGAAGAATCACAAAGAATGTCTTGAGTTCAGTAGGATGATAGTAGGATGATAGGGTCACATCTTAAATGTTAATTATTGTAGGTGAAAAGCCAAGTAGGTTGAGCTTTGACCACTACTCCATGCGGCACCGAGGGGAACAGGGACGAAGGTGCGTAAAGTGCTTGACAGTTTGAAGGGGATGAGTATAACTTGATTAAGTTATGCAAAGAAGACCACGACTGGACGCTCCCGGAACTCTGCATCATATGGTTGCGCGAGTGATTGAGCGAAAGAGATCTTTAGGAGTTAAGATGGCTGTAAAAAAATAATTGATGACTCTAATCGAAAGAGAAAATAAAATATGTGACTTAGCTATCCAGCAGTTAACAAACAAGTGTAGGGTTCTGGAGGAAAAATACAAATTGTCTTCAAATGATTTCTTCAAGCTTTTCCAAGAAGGAAAAATGGGAGATGAGCAGGATTTTTTTGAATGGAAGGCATTAATTGAGGGCATGGAGGAATGGCGGCACACTAAAGAAGGATTAAAAGAGTTGGCAAGTTGATCGATCTGCATTTTGAGGCACTCGAAAGGGCAATAATAAATGATCCATTAGTCATCTCTACCGACGTTCATAGAGCTTATACTAGCCCAATGAGTACTTACCTTAAAGGTGAAATTACTTTCATAGATGGTAGTTCTCTGGTTATTTTTCAGCATGTACGGATTAAACAGGGGAGATTGACTTAGATAGTGTCCATCCAGAAATGAGCAATTTTGTTCAAGGTCAAGGAAGGCGAAGATTTAAACCGCAGGAATATATTGACATATTTCGAGGATTAAAATCTGAGCCTGACACAGAGATTGGGCAAAAGGGCCATTTATGGATGGACACTAGATAGAAAACACATAATCTGATTGACTACCCCATACAATTAGCTTAAAATATATCAATTAACATACATGATGAATTTCATGTTTTATCAAATTTAATGCGAATGCGAAGAGGGTTGAATATGGAAAAAGTAAAGAAGGTTTCTGTTATCGGTATTGGTGGAGTTGGAACGAACGCGGCTTGTTTTAGCACGGACATAGCGCAGCATGTGGTTATCTATAATCGTAAACGTACACAAGATGACGAAAGGGTCGACGGAATATGCCGGGACATGTATGATGCGGTCTGCGCATCCACGGGTTGTCGAATTACCGGCACAAACAGCTATGAGGACCTGGCAGACAGTGACTATATTGCCATAACAATTGGGCTGGGAAGAGAATATCCTTATGAGACAAGAGACATGCTGTTTTTCAGAAATGCCTCCCTGATCAAGTCATGTCTGGACAGCATATACAATGTTTCACCGAACGCTCGGATAATCATCTCAACCAATCCGGTCGACTATATGGGTGCGATCGCCCTAAAAGCAGGATTCAACGAGGGGAATATCCTTTGTCTTGGAGGTGAAGTGGACAAAGCACGTCTGGCACGCTTGATCTGTGACGCTTTGCAGACAAATGCAGGACGATACGTCAGCCCGGAAGAGATTACGGACATCTATGTCCTTGGAAGTCACGGTCCGACCATGATTCCAGTCTTTTCGAACGGCAAATTCGAAGGCAAACCCCTTGGGGACATACTCGATAATGACACAATGGAAAAGATCGTCAAAGGAACCCGATCTGAAGGCGCTACAATAACGAAAAAAAGAGGGAAGTCCGCCATTATTGGCCCTGGTGCTGCTATGGCAAGGATGATAAGCAGGATAAGCAAAGGTGAAGAACTGCTGGCGCATACATTCTTCCAGGTTGATGAGTTGAAACAATTAGGCGTACAGAAAATTACATGTGATAAAGCATTTTTAGGCCTGCCCTTTAAAATAGTTAATAACGAAAAAAGAATAACAAAGACCCATATGTCGGATAGTGAAAGGTCTGCTTTAGAAAAATTCATCGAAGGCCAAAACAATAGAGATAACGAGGTTGAAACGATCCTCTCAAAGACTCAGGAAGGTCTGTCTAAAAGCGAAATGATTGAGAATTTCATTGGTTTCATGAAGCAAAAAGGGGTGATCATAAAACCTTTACCTGAAGAAATCGATAAATATGAGACTTACAAAGAAGGAGATGGTCCTGAAAGTGCAGTTGCGATGAATATCAAAAAGTACATTGGTTAACAGGCGGCTTATATCCTTTTACACATCCCTTCTTTTTGCTCAAGGAAAAGAGGTATTAAAGTTTTATTGAAGAAGGAAACCAGATCATGAATTCCGGAGATAAAGCAGAGGTAAAAGAACTGAACATCGGGTCAAAGATAAAAAGCCTTAGGGAAAAAAAGAGGCTTTCTATAGAAAACATTGCGAAAAAGACAGGGATATCTTCTTTGTTGCTATCTCAAATTGAAGGTGAAGTGGTCACACCACCAATTGCAACGCTTTTAAAAGTATCCAGCGCATTGGACACCAGTATTGGTTATTTTTTTTCTGAAGCCCCATCAGATAAGAAATCCGTCATCGTAAAAAAAGGAGAAGGGAAAAGGCTTCAAAGAAGAAGCCATGAAGAACAGGGAAAAATCGGTTACATCTATGAGTCATTGGCTTATCCAAAAGCAGAAAAATCTATGGAGCCTTTTTTAGTAGAATTTGAGAGAAAAGAAAAAAAGGATTTGATCTTCTTCAATCACAAAGGAGAAGAGTTCTTATACATTTTAGAAGGTCTGCTCGAATTTAATTCCGATGAACAGACCTGTGAACTCAGCCCTGGAGACAGCCTCTACTTCGATTCAGATCTTCCTCATGCATTTCGTGCCCTGGGAAAGAAAAATGCCAGGGCCCTCGTAATTATTTATCAAGGATAACAGCCACTCTGATGGATCAACAAGGATAAAAAATTCAGATGATTGAGATTCGTTTTCATGGACGAGGTGGACAGGGAGCCGTTATCGCCTCCAAGGCGCTCGCTATTGCTTTCTTCCATGAGGGGAAACATGTTCAGGCTTTTCCCTCTTTTGGTGTAGAGCGTAGGGGTGCACCTGTTACGGCATTTACCAGGGTTGATGACCATCCCATCCGTTTGAGAAACTTCATATATACACCCGATCATATCATTATACTCGATGCCACCTTGATAGCATCAGCGAATGTAACAGAAGGGCTTAAAAAAAACGGTTGGATATTGATCAATACAGATGCCGCCCCATCGAAGTTCCGTAATCTTTCCAAGTTTCGAGTCGCAACTGTTGATGCGGATAGCATAGCCGTTGAATATAAACTGGGAACCCCAACCTCCCCAATAGTCAACACCGCAATCCTCGGTGCATTCTCAAAAATTGCGGGCATCGTCAGTTTGGATTCTGTACTCGAAGGGATCAGGGATACAGTACCGTCTAATAAGGCAGGAAACGCTTCTGCAGCAAAGGAGGCCTCATTGAGGGTTCTTACTTAGTGCTCTAACTCGTAAATTCGGTGTCGTATTTTAGGTCAGAATTCCGATCGTGGATCCGCCGGATTCGGGGAATCCTAAAGTGTCTAAAGTTTGAAGTGCCTAAAGTGAACTAAAGTTAAGGAATACGCTTTCAGCGCATTAGTCATGTATTACGGAACTTCGATTAGAGCAAACTACCGTAAAGCAAACAGGGCAAGAATCAGAATATCTTAACTTTAGGCACTTTAGCTCATTTTAGGCACTTTAAACTTTAATACGTAATCGTATTTAAGAATGCGTGTACTTAGCATATCTACTATGGAGTAAGATAATAAAATGGGTAAGCAGATTACGTTCGATAAAAAAGAAGACCTCCCACTGGTAACCTCATCTTTTGAAAGTATGGCATGGAATAAAACCGGGGATTGGAGATACTTAAAACCCATTTTCCAGGATAAAACTCCCCCCTGTAATAATTCGTGCCCGGCTGGGGAAGATGTGCAAGGCTATCTGTATCTGGCACAAAAAAAGAAGTATAAAGAGGCATGGAACCTGATAAAAGAAGAAAACCCCCTGCCCGCAGTATGCGGCAGGGCATGTATGCATCCATGCGAAGATTCATGTAATAGAGGAGAATTCGACGAGCCTATAAACATAAGTGCCATTGAAAGGTTTCTGGCAGATAATGCCATCAAACAAGGGTATATTCTCCCCCCAATAAAGAGGAAGAAAAAGAAAGAAAAGATTGCGATCATTGGGTCCGGACCCGCAGGATTGAGCTGTGCATATCAGCTCAAAAGGATAGGATACCAGGTCACTATTTTTGAGGCATTGCCTGCTCTTGGAGGAATGCTACGAATAGGCATCCCCGACTATCGCCTGCCAAAAGACATACTCGAACATGAAATTGACACCATATTGGAACTGGGCATCCAAATCCAGACCAAGGCCAGGATCGATAAAGAGACCATCGCCAAAGACATGAAAGACTTTCATGCAATATTTATTGCTACGGGTTGCCATAAAAGCATACGCCTTGGGATTGCCGGGGGAGATAGCCGTTCGGTCATATCCGGTCTGGATTTCTTAAAAGATATACACTTTGGAAAGAAGGTTCCATTGGGCAAGAAAGTGGCTGTTATTGGAGGTGGTAATACAGCCATAGATACAGCCAGACTGGCTTTACGACTGGGTGCAAAACCCTTCATCCTTTATCGAAGAACACCGGCGGAGATGCCTGCCATCAAAAGCGAAGTCATTCAAGCCGAAAATGAAGGGATAGAGATATCGTACCTAACCGCTCCCACAAGAATCATATCCAAAGGCAATAGAGTGACTGCATTAGAATGTGTCAAGAACAGGACAGGACCACCGGATTCCAGTGGAAATAAAACACTCATAGAAATCAAAGACTCCCATTTTCCAATAGAAGTAGACAATATCATATCGGCAATTGGAGAAATACCTGACATCTCTATCCTTCCCGAAGAGGTAGATTTAGAAAACCGGTTAATCGTCACAGATGAGAGCCTGAAAACAACGATGAATGGTGTCTTTGCCGGAGGAGACGTAAAGTCTCCTTTAAGATCCATTGCTCATGCCATCGGATCAGGTAAAAGGGCCGCTATTGCAATCGATAGATATCTCAAAGCAAAGACCTTAGAAGATGTGATGGATACGATAAGGATAGGTGATGGGCCCGGTCTATCAATGAGAAGTTATCTTCAACGAGACGATCCATCCAGAAGAAAAACCAAACAGGTCGTTCGATACAAAGACATCAATATAGACTATTTTGAGCAAAAACCCCGCCATGCAGTAAAGACCCTTTCGATTGAGGAGAGAGTCTCTTCTAAGAAAGAGGTACATCTTGGTTTTCCATGTGAAACCGCTTTACAAGAAGCGGGCAGATGCTTCAATTGCGGGGTCTGCAACCACTGCGATAATTGTTATATATTTTGCTCTGACTTAGCAGTCATAAAACACAAGGGCAAAACCCGAAACACAATCGATTATGACCACTGTAAGGGATGCGGCGTCTGCATTGAAGAATGCCCCAGGGATGCAATGTATATGGAGAGGGAAGAGAAATGATCAAGGTAATGATTGGAAACCACGCTGTATCTTATGGAGTGATGCTCTCCAGAGTACAGGTCATACCTGCATACCCGATTACTCCCCAAACCTCTATTGTAGAGGAACTCTCCGAGTTTTGCGCAGATGGACACCTGAATGCAAGGTTTATTAAAGTAGAATCTGAACATTCGGCCATGGCATGCTGCATTGGTGCATCAGCAGCAGGGGCAAGGACTTTTACAGCCACATCATCACAGGGGCTTGCATTGATGCATGAAATGTTACACTGGGCAACAGGTGCCAGATTGCCTATTGTTATGGCAAACGTGAACAGGGCGTTGGGACCCCCGTGGAACATCTGGAATGACCAGACAGATTCACTTTCCCAAAGAGATACCGGCTGGTTACAGTTTTATTGCGAAAGCAATCAGGAGGTTCTCGATACAGTGATTCAGTCATTCAAGATATCTGAAGAGGTCTTATTGCCGACAATGCTGGTCTTGGATGCATTCTTTCTGTCCCATACAGCAGAAGCAGTGGATGTCCCGGATGCCCAGGATGTCGATAGATATCTACCGCGATATCAGGCCCGATACAGACTGGATGTTGATAATCCTCACTCCTTTGGAAATCTCGCTACTCCTGAATATTACCAGGGGTTTCGCAATAAGATTCAAGACGACATGATACGGGCGAGAACCGTAGCAAAAAAAGCGGATGAGGATTTTGAGAGTATCTTTCATAGAAGCTATGGATTTACAGAAGCGTATCAATGTGAAGGAGCGGACCTAATCCTTGTAACTTCAGGTACTGTAGTGAGCACATCAAGGATCGTCATAGATGAACTCAGAAAAGAGGGGCGCAAAGTAGGACTTTTAAAGATAAGGATGTTTCGTCCGTTTCCCTTTGATGATGTAATCGGGGCTTTAAAAGATGCAAAAAAGGTTGCAGTGCTCGACAGGGCAATATCATTCGGCCACAGCGGGATATTTGCTCAGGAGATAATGTCTGCCATGTATAACCAGCCCTCAAAGCCCCTTATCTATAGTTACATTACAGGCCTTGGTGGATTGGATGTAACACCGCGCATCATTACCGATATCATCAATGATGCCTGTGAAAGGGATATACCACCACAAGAAAGCATTTGGATAGGAGGAAAGTCATGAGTTCGACAATGCCCATGCAAGAATACATAAGCCCCGGGCACATGGCATGTCCCGGTTGCGGAGCAGTACTGGCTATGCGCTACATACTGAATGTACTGGGAGAAAAGACCGTTGTGGTGATCCCCGCTTCATGCTGGTCGGTTATTGACGGTGTCTTCCCCTATTCCGCAGTCAGGGTTCCCCTGTTTCACACTGCTTTTGAAACCGCTGCATCCGTTGCCTCAGGGATAAAAGCCGGCCTTGACATTCAGGGTGATACGGAAACCACGGTGCTTGCCTTTGCCGGCGATGGTGCAACCTTTGATATCGGATTTCAGGCCTTATCCGGTGCTGCAGAGAGAAATGAGGATTTCATTTATGTCTGCTATGACAATGAGGCGTATATGAATACAGGGGTCCAGCGAAGCTCAGCTACCCCTTACGGGGCATGGACAACGACCACGCCGGTCAGGCATCCTAAGGATAGACCAAAAAAGCGAATCCTTGAGATTATGGCTGCCCATGAAATACCCTACGCTGCAACTGCCTCTATTGCCTACCCTGATGATCTCAGTGCAAAGGTAAAAAAGGCAAAGGGAATATATGGAACCAAATTCTTACATATATTTTCCCCATGCCCTACCGGATGGAAAAGCAAGTCGAGCCAGATCATTAAGATCGCAAGGCTTGCTGTACATACAAAGGTCTTTCCCCTGTATGAAGTAGAGAACGGTTTTACCTTTCATATCAACATGGAACCGAAAAATATACCTGTTAGAGAATACCTGAAACTCCAGGGAAGGTTTGCACATTTATCCGAAGAGGATATTGCCGATATACAAAGGCAGGTAGATGAAGAATGGGAACACCTCTTGAAAAGAGCGCTTTACTGAAATCTGCCAGAGCTATTTTATCTCTTTTTTTCCCTGCGCTGCGTATCAAGCCTCCAACAATCCGTGCGGTTCTTTTCCCGTCAGAAATTCTTTATGAATAATCCTGTCCTCACAGCATGAGTCATTTTGAAGGTTCTAAACAGTTACTCTATATCTCATTTCTGGATAGGCACTCAGCAGAAAAGTCCCTATGACCTCTCTGATCCAATCGGCAAAGGAGACAACCATGGGTATATTTGGAAAGAACACCCTGAAAACATTAGCTCCGATTTTAAAGAGAAAGGTTCCTCCACGGTTGATGGCGATATTCAACCTTCTCATTTTTTGAATCTGATGGGTCCATCATGAGGCCCTCTCATCTGCCCAATCAGGTCAGGAATTGGTTTTTTGTTACAACCCTGGTTTGGATTTCAGGGTAGTACTTCTTTAATGTTTCAAAGCCTTTCGGAATCGATTCCTTATCCCATTTCACTTCTATGGCTTCTGTTTTATCTTCTCCGGATACGATAAAATCTATCTCGGTTTGGTTTGTGGTTCTCCAAAAGTTTATTTTATTGAGCGAGTAGTGATCGTCCTTCAGTAATTCCAACAAAAAGAAATTCTCAAACAGGTTGCCTTGATCATTTCTCAGGGCAAGGGGATTAAAGTTGTTTAACACAAAATTCCTTAACCCAAGATCCATAAAATATATCTTCGGAGTCTTTGTAATCTCTTTCTTATAATTCCTGTGAAAGGGATAGATTCTTTTTATAATAAATGTGTTTTCCAATATGTTAATATATCTCTCCGTGTGGTTTCGGGAAATCCCCAGGCTTTTTGATGAGCTGTCAATACTCAAGAGATTGCCCATCTGATTTGCCAATAGGATGATTAAGTTGTTGAATGCATTAACATTATCCACTCGCAAAAAATCAACCAGATCCTTTTCAACATAACTCTGGCAGATATCTTTTATTGATAGTTTTTTTTCAGTTTTATTTGTTTCCATGGCTACGGCCGGATATGAACCATAGACCAACATATCCCCAAGCGCTTGTTTCCTGGTTATCGGGTGTGAAAAATGAAGATACTCCTTAAACGCCAATCTGTGGATTTCAAACTGTCTTGCTCTGCCGACCAGATGCTCTTTGAGTTTTGACTTCACCTCAAGTTGAGATGAACCGGAATAGATGATCTTGATATTCAGGTTGAGGTCGTAGATTTCCTTTAAAAAAAGACCGGGATTTTCTAGTCTTTGAACTTCGTCGATAAGTACATATTTCTTTTCGTTGTTTTTCCCTAAGAAATGTATAAAATCCGGAATACTAGCAAAAAGTTCACGAAGCTTTAAATTATCGAGATTGAAATAGAAAATATTGCTTTTATCGATCCGGTTCTTTATCAAATGCTCAATAATCAAATATACGATTGAACTCTTTCCCACCTGCCGGCTGCCAATAAGTCCGAGTATTTTTTTATTTTTTCTACCTTGACTTCTTTAGGGTCAATATGCTATAGAATCTACCGAAAAACCCGAACAAAGATATCCTTTATGGTTGGTTTTTCCTGAAAAACGCAAGGTTTACTTTTCCAGCAAGCAAGCAAAAAGACTTTTTGCTCATCCAAAAAAGGAGAAAAAATGAAATTAAAAGACAAAGTCGCTGTAATAACAGGATCGAGCCGGGGCATGGGAAGGTTGGTCGCTTTAGAGATGGTAAAGGAAGGTGCAAGAGTAGTCGTAAATGGCACGACACCCGAGCCGGTAAATGCGGTATTGAAAGAGATTGAGGCATTGGGAGGACAGGCAGTTGCAAACCATAGCAGCGTTGCCACTATGGAAGGAGGAGCGGACATAATCAAATCAGCCATTAACAATTTTGGAAAAATAGATATCCTGGTAAATAACGCTGCCATTACCAGAGACAGGCTGCTATTGAAAATGACGGAAGAGGATTGGGACTCTGTAATCGCCGTAGGCTTGAAAGGGGTCTTTTCCTGTACAAAGGCAGCCATTGGATATATGAAGGAGCAGAAGTATGGAAGGGTAATAAACGTTGCCTCTGCAGCAGGAAGATCAGGAAATATAGGGCAGACAAATTACAGTGCGGCAAAAGCCGGTGTCATTGCATTTACCAAGGCATGTGCAAAAGAACTCGGAAGGTACAATATCACCGTCAATGCTGTTGCACCATCCCATAAAACCCGGATGTACGATAATATTCCTGAAGAGGTCTTTAAGAAGATTATCGCCGCCAGGTCTCTGGGGAGGATGTCGGAGCCAGAGGAGATACCCCCAATATTCATTTTTCTGGCATCGGATGATTCCAGTTATATTACAGGTCAGCTAATTGGTGTTGATGGTGGGCTTTCTTTTTAAGCCCTTTTAAAAAGATTAAAACCAGAGTAACTGTTTAGCCGGATAATGATTTGGATGGACACTAGCGCAGCGAATTTAGAATCTTCAAAATGACTCAAATCTCATCATCTCCTTAAGATGGCTAAACAATTACCAACCAGAGGGCTTTCAGATTGAAAAGACTTATCCATAACATTTTAAACTTGAATCAGATGATAAAAACATCTCTATTTCTTACTGTTGTCACAGCAGGAGTACTTGTTGGTGTTACCCTCTTGTTTTCATCTCTTTTGGATAAAACAAAAACCGCCCCATTCATTGAAGGCGAGTTAATCTCAAAACAAGAAGACAGCCTATCTTTTGACAATAAGACCCTGCCTCTTGAAAAAAGTAGAAAAACAATTGAACAGACACTTGTAAGGGATGATACCCTTTTCGATCTATTCACAAAGAATGATATAGATCCTAAAGAGTTGCCTGATCTGTTAAAAGCCTCCAGGAAGATATATAATCTGAATCGATTAACCCCAGGCAATCGATTGGAATTAGAGGTGAACACCGAAGATAATGCCATCCATCGTTTTCGATATGAAATTGATGAGGATGAGATTCTTATAATCGAGAAATCGGATAATGGCTTCCTTGCAAGGAAAGAGAAATTAGAGCATGATATCAGGCTGGATATAAAAAGCGGAGTGATCTCTAATTCCCTTTTCGAAGCCGTTGTTAAAGAGGGGCTGCCTCCGGAAATGGCCTTAAATCTAGGAGAGATCTTTGCCTGGGATATAGACTTTAATGTGGATCTGCGGAAAGGGGATAGATTCAGAATACTATTCGAAAAAAAATACAGAACCGGTGACTTTCTTAGAAACGGTATAATCCTATGTGCTGAGTTTATAAACCAAAAAGATCAATTCTGGGCGATACTGTTTAAGGATAAAGACGGTCACGTAGACTATTATGACCTACAGGGGAATTCCCTCAAAAAGAAGTTTCTCAAGTCTCCCTTGCGATACAGATATATCAGCTCTGGTTATTCTAAGAGGCGTCTCCATCCTATTTTAAAGATTTACCGTCCCCACCTGGGCATAGACTACGCTGCACCTATAGGTACACCAGTAGTAACGGCTGGTGATGGAAAGGTAATATTCGCCGGGTGGAAAGGGGGATTTGGAAGAGTTGTTAAGATTCGGCATAATAGTACATATACCACTTTATACGGTCATCTTTCCCGCTATGGCAAGAGGATCAAAACCAACAGATATGTAAAACAGGGGCAGGTCATTGGATATGTAGGATCAACAGGCCTATCAACAGGCCCCCACCTCGATTACAGGCTTATAAAAAACGGCAGCTACATCAATCCCCTATCTTACAATCCACCGTCCGCAAGGCCTGTAAATAAGAGATATATAGAGGATTTCGAGAAGTTAAAGAAGGAGATGACTCTTAAGCTAAATGTGCTGGATTTGGGTCCTGAGCTAACGGCAGACAAGGGACGGGGATCGATTTTGAATCGTCCCTATACAGGGTTTTCTGTCATACAGTAGGGCTCGATCAACGTCTATATGTCCCCCTCCCCCATTAAGCCTAAGTACACTCATTCTTAAATACGATTACGTATTAAGTTAAAAGTGCCTAAAATGAGCTAAAGTGCCTAAAGTTAAAATATTCTATTTTGATTTCATTCTTATACTAAGTTGCATTCAAACGGCTACTAATTATAGAGGTCATTGTGATCAAATGTGAAGCAATCTCAATAAGATAGATTGCCTCATCGCTTCGCTACTCGTAATGATTTGATTGC
>JAUXFK010000153.1 GCA_030623035.1 Deltaproteobacteria bacterium
GAGTTCTGCACGGTTTAAAATTTGATTGCCGTTGAAGCTTGGCTAGTGCTTTCTGTTTCATAAGGCTAAAATAATACCAATAATCAATAGGCGTTCATCCATAATAGATTTTTGCCATATAATATATTATATACCATATAATGTCAACAAATAAATTATTCCTATTTCTAATTTATCTTTTATTTCAACTGTTTATCTTATTTTATTTTAATTACTTATGGAAAGTTATGCTTAATTTTTGTTGACAAAAATGGGAGGATGTCAGATGATTATTATGAACTCTTTTTAAAAAGAGTAATTCATCCAAGACAATAAGGAGGTGTCTTATGGAAGAGGTATTAAACAGATTCCTTGAAATAACCGCAGATCCTTACAATAGCATCGCACAATACAAGGAGAAGACAGGGCAAAAGGTTATTGGCTGTTTTCCGATGTGGATACCAGAGGAGATAATCCATGCTGCAAAAGCCTTGCCAGTGGTAATGTGGAGAAGTAACGAACCAGTAACATTGGGACATGTTCACCTGCCACCATATAACTGTGCAATATCGAGAAGCATTGTTGATGATGCATTAAAAGGGAAACTGGATTTCATGGATGGCATGATCTTCTTCCGTGAGTGTCTCATATCTGAAGAAGTACCATTCATTTTGGAAAAAAATATCAAGCTTTCATACATTGATTTCCTCTATTTCCCACCTCTGTATTTAGATGATGTTGGTAGAGACTTTATGTTGGGCGAGTTAGAAATATTTAAGAAGGGGATCGAAAAGCTTACCGGCAAAGATATCTCCGATGCGGCACTTCTGGAAAGTATCGAAATATACAATGAGAATCGAAGCCTTCTTAGAGAGTTATATGAGGTGAGGAAGAAGACTCCGGGTATACTCAAGGGAAGAGATATATTAAATATTGTCTGGTCAGGCATGCTGATGCCAAAGGAAGAGCACAACAGTTTGCTGAGGGACTTATTAGAAGAGATTCGAAACTCAAAGGTAACCCAGCAGGTAGATGAAAGGCGAAAAGTAATCCTAACAGGTTGTCTTTGTCAAACGCCTCAAGTTGAGATCCTTGATCTGATAGAGAACCTTGGCATGACAATCATTGATGACGACTTATTCACCGGCTCAAGGTACTTTATCAGTGATCTAGAGGTTAATGGCAATCCTTTAAAATCTATGGTTGATCGTTATTTTAAACGACCTCCAATATGTCCCACCAAAGCTGACTTTGAAACCCATTTGGGAGACTATCTGGCAGATATGGCCAAAAAAGTCGAAGCAGATGGGGTAATCTATTTTCTTACCAAGATGTGTCCTCCTCAATTGACTTATTATCCCGACGTGAAGAGGAGACTTGCAAAGAGGGGTGTCCCTGAGATACTGATTGAGATAGAACATGAACTCATCTCTTTAGAGGGAACACGTACTCGGCTCGAAGCATTCAAGGAAACAATAGGAGGTGTCTAAATGTGGAAATCAGAGCACAAACTCAACAGGCTTGAATCAACAAGATTGATAGGCCCTATGGTGGATAATCACTGGGCACAATTAAGGGAGGCAAAGAGTAAAGGAGAAAAGATTGCATGGGCATCTGGCCCTTCCTTTATGTATCCATATGCCATTGGCATGAAATGCCATTTCATGGCAGGCTATGCATCTTACTGTGCAGGCAGGCATGCTGCCGATCGAATACTGGAGATAGCAGAAGCGGATGGCGAGCTGCGCGATACCTGTTCATATCATCGGCTTCATATGGGGATGTCGGCAGCGGTAAGGGAAGGTCACGAGGTGAGGGAGGATGTTATTCTTCCAATGCCTGATCTGATGATATCCGGAAGGTTTTGCACGGAGCAATCCCATTATAATGAGTCTCTTTACCGCAGACACGGTATTCGTCATGTGGGAATTGAACACCCCTCTCCTCGAAAAGAGGAAGATTTCCCCAGGATAGAGGCATACCTGGTAAGGCAAATCAATGAGATACTCATACCAACCCTCGAAGATGTTTGCGGCAAGCCATTCGATTATGAGAAATTCAGTGAGATTATGTGGGTGCTTAAAAAGGCATGCCTGGTAAGAAACGAATGTTGGGAGTTCTTTAAGAAAAAACCTCTTCCCTGGACATTGTGGGATTACGCAGTGAGTCTGGCTCCTGTCATCTACCTGATGGGAAAGCCAGAAACCGTACCCTATTATGAGAAGGTAAGGGATGAGCTTGCCGAGAGGGTGGAGAAAAACATACCTGCCATAGGACCAGACGGAGAAAAGTACCGCATCATGTGGGATGGCTGGATACCCTGGGCATTTTTAAGCAGATTCTTAGGGAAACTTCTCTCTAGAGGGGCTGCGCCTGTGTGTGGAAGGTATCCCTGGGAATTCTTCCCGAACCCTGAGTTTATTGATCCAGAGATAGACCCGATACGTAATTTCGTACAGGTTTGGTACTCTGGAATGAGGCTATTCTATCATGATTCCCCTTATGGGGCAGAAGAGATATTTTCAGAGATGATCGAAGATTATTCAATAGATGGGATAATCATGTTTTCCTCTAAGACATGCAGGCTTTGGAACCGGGGCCAACTGGACTTATTGAGTATAATGGAAAAGAAATATGGCATACCTTCGATCATTATTGAAGGGGATATGATCGATTCGACTATGATCTCTGATGCACAAATAGATACGAGACTGGAAGCATTATTTGAGATGATAGACGGGAGGAGAAAAAGAAGCAATCATTCAAGATAAATTAAGAGTGTAAGGCTTCAGTCCCCATACTATGTTCTGTTCTGGTAATAATCTGATCTTGCATCTCCTTTCCCATGTCGATAAAATAAGCGCTGAACCCTGCTACCCTTACGGTCAGATCAGAGTAACGCTCAGGGTGACTTTGTGCATCGAGTAATATTTCTCTGTCTATGATGTTGAACTGGATATGGTGAATACCCAGGTCGACGAATTCCTTAAGATAGGATATAAACACGTCTTTGTAGGCGCTACTCAAGTATTGAGGCTGGACTTTCTGGTTTAGCAAGTGATTGAAGGTTGTCAGTGGGTCTACCTTGGCCACGGAATTTAATACTGCAGTTGGGCCTTGAATATCCGTACCAATGGCAGGAGAGACCGTCCCGTCATTGAATAGATCACGATCCTTTCTGCCGTCAGGCGTCGCACCGGTAAGACCGCTATATGCATAGTAGCTTGAGCCTCCTGACCCGTCTACCTGGTAATGCCCGCCATATAAATTTTTGAAGCTCTCCATTACCTTTGTGGTTTTCTGTATAAGGTCCCTTGCAAAAATGTCTACATAGTCATCGTCATTCCCAAACTTTGGGGCATTGATGAACATCTGCCGTAATTCTTCCTTGTCCTCCCAGTTATTCTTTAGAGCATCTAAAAGCTGATCCATCCTAATCTTCTTTTCATCAAAGATTAATTTCTTGATTGCAATCAATGAGTTGACTACGGTGATGTGTCCAACAGATTGAATGAGACTGTGAGGGAAATATTTATAGGTTCTGCAATCGGTTGCATTCTCAATACAGCCATCAAGCATTGCCGAATTGAAAGGTTGGGGGATATTCTCCTCTTCGAGTTTATCTACGATATTGTTGATTACAACCATCTTTTCCGTAAAAACCCTTACCTGTGTCAAAAAGGCAGCCACCATCTCTTCAATATTGGTGAATGTAAGGGGGTTTGCCGTGGGATAGCCGTATTCTTTGTCGCTGAATCTGTCTATCCCCTGATATAAGGCATACTCGAGACACTTTGGCAAGACAAGCATCCCACCAACCGCGCGATGTGCCATGGGTTTACCAGGCAAAGCCCATCTCATACAACCTTCGATTGAATAATTCCTGGCTATCTCTACGGGTATTCCCTTGGCAATCAGATATGGAATGTAGAACTCATCATTGAAGAAAGAAAGAAGCCCTGCCTTCTCTTTTAATGCGTCTGTGATCGCAGACAGGAAATGCATGGGTGTGTTGCGATGGAGCCTGACAGCAACTGCATACTGGGTCATCCCTATCTTTCTCATTGAATCGAGGACAATATAACTCATCTCATTCGTTGCATCCCCTCCTTCAGGAGTTTGACCCCCAATCGTCAATACACGTGCCGTCATATTGCCACCGGCCACCATGGATCCTGAAATTGGGGCAGTGAGATCCCCGAGTTCGTTGAATTTAATCCTTAAGAATTCCATTAACTCCTGTGCCGCTTCTCTTGTTATCCTGCCTTCATCCTTATCCTTCTTAAACAATGGGTAAAGGATCTGATCTATTCTATCCCCTGTCCCCGTTGTCTGGACATCAATCTGCCTTGTAATAAGTGTGATAAACCAGTAACACTGTATGGCTTCATGCAAGTTTCTCGGTGGATTTCCAGGTACCCAGTCGCAAGCCTTTGCAATATCCTTTAGCTCCTTTTTCCTTTTCTTGCATTTTTCTTCCTCGGCCATTTTTCCTGCCAGGCTTGCGTATCTCCTGCCCCACCTGACGGCAGCCTCCATACTTATTATTACTGCCTCCAAGAAACGTTTCTTCTCCAAATATTGCCTTCCATCGAGATAGATATTCGAGTCTCTTGATATCTCCTCTAACTTGTCTTTGGCTTCCTTTATCAAGCCGTTTAAACCTACCTTAAACAGCTTATCGTAATTCACTACCTGACCCGCACGGGCACCATGAAACCACATAAATGCCCCATGGTTTTTAAAAAAATAGTATGGTTTAACATCTTCGGGAAGTAAATTGCGCTCCGATCCCTGATAGGATATATTCTCCCAGCACCTGTGAAGTTCGTGCAACTCATTCTTTTCTTCTTTATTGAGCAGCATTGAATACGACCGGTTAACAGCCTTGTCAAGCCAACGGTAGAATTGCTCTGGATAAGAGATTAGAGAATCGATATCCGGGGCATAATTTCCCACTATCTTTTCATGGTTCTCTATCCATATCGTCATATTGTCCAACAGCCTGGCCAATGCCTTTCCTCTTTTCAGTACAACCGGTTCCCCCTCTGTCTCCTTGTATGCCTCTGTTATCAACCGAATTCGCTCAATATCAAGCCTAACACCCGGGCGATAGGGCACACCTGCCCCCAACCTGGCGATGTCATCTGCTCTTCCCAGACATCTCAAACCTTTAACCCTACAGATCATCTCATCCCTTAATATCTCTGTTGTTCCCTTCTCTTTAGTCCTTTCAAGGTCTCTTATTTTTGTTGCCGTTTCCATCTTTTCACCTCCTTATTGAAAGGGGGTTTTGTTCCATGGTTGTTTCACGAACTTTTTCTTGCCTTTTTATAGCCAAAGAAATCCGAGGTACTAAATAGCCTCTAAACTATTCAGACGCTCTTTAACTCGTTGACCTGTTATTATCCGATGGTTTTCCACCAATAACCTGGCCAAGTCAGAATCTCTATCTTCAAATGCTTTTATTATCCTCCCGTGATCCTCTATCCCATCATCTATCACTCCAGGGATAGAGGTGGCAATATGCCAATAACGCCCAAGAGGACCGATCTTTTCGTATATCAAGTTAATCAAATTGGGTAGTTTACAAAGATCTACAAAGACCCGATGGAACTCATTATTTACCTTAAGCCAATTTTTAATATCCTTTTTTAATCCTTCATCTTGCATCTTTTGATGGAGTTTCTTCATCCTATCGATATGCGATGATTCCAACATTGGTGTCACCAATTTTGCGACATACCCTTCCAATACCCCTACGATTGCATACGCATCTTCGATATCCGAAGGAGATGCCTTTACAACACGAGCGCCCTTATATGGTATGACTTCAACCAGTCTCTCTGCCTCCAGTTTCTTTATTGCCTCACGCAAGGGTATGGAGCTTACTCCAAACTGAGAAGCTAAAGATGACTCTATAAGCCTTTCTCCAGGTTTTAACTGGCCTGAAAAAATAGCCTTTTTAAGGTTTTTAAATACAACAGAGGCCAATGAATTTCGTTCTTTTGGAATTGCTTTAAACATCTAACCGATTTTCTCCTTTTTTAGATTATCAATCGAACATCAACTGTGTAGTGTATATCCAGAAATCGCCCCTTTATCGAATCTCTTGGATCAAATCCAGAATCATGATCCTATAAATCGCCAGATATATTCCGGCAAATAAGTTCATTCTATATGAGTCAAAAAAGTCTCTCGATGTTTATAAATAGGTAACAGTTTAGCTTTTTTAAATGTTAGTTGCGAAAGCGGTGGTCAAATTTTAACGCGTGCAACTGTTTGAACATCTTAGTGAGCGTTAAGAAAGAACAGGGGGGAAAGATGCGAGTTCTGCACGGGTTAAAATTTGATTGCCGTTGAAACTTGGCCAGTGCTTTCTGTTTCATAAGGCTAAAATAATACATAAATAGTATATATTATATATTATAAGATGTCAATATTCTTGAAGATGAGCAAATTCGTCAGACTCTTCTGGATACTGTGTATATCTCAAATTTTTTGATCATCTTTGCCTGTGTTGCACTTGAACTCTTTTTCAGCAAAGAGATAAATCTCCGTTTCGATTCCGCATCAGAATCGTAAGAGACCGCTATCCGTGGCCTGATCATACCGGCGATTTGAGCAGCGGCCTCAAGGGAATTTCCCGAATACAGCAGTATCTCCGGATTGAAATCTCTTCTTATACAGACCATATCTGCAAAGGGTTTGCTATCACTGGGATGGTAAATCCCAATTCCATTTGAGGCAGATATCATAAAGGATAAGGGCCGATTGGCCGGATGGTCACAATGCATCCCATGGAGTTCGATATCCTTAATGACAACACGCTCCCCCACATTGAAGATTTGAGTTTTTATCCCTTCTAGCCTTTGGGCTATGAATTCGGTTGTCAAGATTGGCGCATTTGTCTTGTTGTGCAGTTTCCTGACCAGCCCTGGTGCAAAATGGTCATCGTGTTCGTGGGTGATGATTATCATATCCGCATGGAAGCTCTTATTTGGATCCAGCATCACAGGGTCAAAGACCAGGGTTGCCATCTGCGTTTTGATCACTATGCAAGAATACGAGTTTATCCATGCAATGGCGACCTTCTCCTTTGGTACCTTCGAGTTGAATACATCCTCCAGGCTCACAATCTATGCTACCTCCTTAAAATCCAATCACAGATGATTTTTTGATAATGAATCTTATAATATTTTTTGTTTCTTGACAAATGGCTAACATATTTGGACAGACAAGTCAGACAAACAGACAAACAGACAAGTCAGACAAGCAGACAAGAAGACAGGAGCAGACAAGGGGACAAACAGACAAGGAGACGACCTTAAATAATCAAATAACCTTACCCAAGTGAAAGGTTATTTGATTATTTA
>JAUXFK010000121.1 GCA_030623035.1 Deltaproteobacteria bacterium
CCTATTTCAGAGATAAAATGTAAGGTAATTCCCTGTTCTTTCTTAACGCTCACTAAGACGCTCAGACAGCACACGCACTAAAATTTGATTGTCGTTGAAGCTTGATGATAGCTTTCTATTTCATAGCGCTAAACTGTTACTAAAGCGAACAAATCAATTTTATTACAAAAGGCCGGGAGAATATCCACAAATTAGAGTATATATTATCCTGTCACACTATGAGCAAATTTAGATTAGTCACAGACTTTGTGCCAAGCGGTGATCAACCCCAGGCAATAGAAAAATTGACGGATGGTATTTGTTCCGGGGAGAAACACCAGGTCCTTCTGGGGGTTACCGGTTCGGGTAAGACCTTTACTATGGCCAATGTCATCGAAAAGGTGCAAAAAACCACCCTGGTTATCGCCCACAACAAGACCCTTGCAGCCCAGCTCTTCAGTGAGTTCAGAGAACTCTTTCCTGAGAATGCAGTAGAATATTTTGTAAGCTATTATGACTATTATCAGCCGGAGGCGTACAAACCCCAAACGGATATTTATATAGAGAAAGATGCCTCAATAAACGAAGAGCTCGATAAGATGAGGCATTCGGCTACTCGGTCTCTTCTTGAAAGAAGGGATGTGATCATCGTAGCCAGTGTGTCCTGTATTTATGGTTTGGGTTCGCCTGAGGTTTATCATGGAATGGTGCTTACATTAGAAGAAGGCATAGAGACCTCTCGAGATGAGATCCTGTCAAAACTGGTAGAGATCCAATACGAACGAAATGACATCGATTTCCACAGGGGAACATTTCGAGTGAAAGGGGATGTAATAGAGATATTTCCTGCTTATGAAGAGGAAAGGGCAATCCGGATTCTGCTTTTTGGTGACCTTGTAGAGGCCATATATGAAGTGGATCCACTTTTGGGGAAAAAGATAAAGAAGTTAGACAAGGCCGCCATCTATCCCGGAAGCCATCATGTTACACCGCAAGACAAACTGAAAAGGGCAATCCGGGCAATCAAAGAGGAATTAAAGGAGCGGATACCTTTCCTTCGATCCCAGAACAGGCTTCTGGAGGCCAAACGGATTGAGGAGAGAACCCATTATGATATCGAGATGCTTGAAGAGATGGGATACTGTACAGGTATAGAGAACTATTCCAGACATTTGGACAATAGAAGACCGGGAGAGGCCCCACCCACACTCGTAGATTATTTTCCAAAAGACTCCTTAATATTCATAGACGAGAGTCATGCAACTATTCCCCAATTGAATGGCATGTATCGTGGAGACAGGTCAAGAAAAAAGACCCTCGTGGAATACGGATTTCGTCTCCCATCCGCTCTCGATAACCGCCCCTTAAATTTTCAGGAATTTGAGAAACTCATCCCCCAGGTCATTTATGTTTCTGCTACCCCGGGAGATTATGAATTGCAAAAGTGTAATGGAAGGGTCATTGAGCAGGTCATTCGGCCTACAGGGCTTATGGATCCTCTAATCACTGTCAAACCTGCCAAAGACCAGGTTGATGATCTCCTTTTTGAGATCAATAAGAGGTGTGAACGTAATGAAAGGGTCCTCGTTACCACGTTAACCAAAAGGATGGCCGAAGATCTGACGGATTATTACAGTGAACTGGGTGTAAGAGTGAAGTATCTCCATTCTGATATCGATACATTAGAGAGGGTCAGGATCATACAGAGTTTGCGCCAGGGTAACTTTGATGTGCTGATAGGGGTAAACCTGCTCAGGGAGGGTTTAGACATGCCGGAGGTATCGCTCGTTTCCATATTAGACGCTGATAAAGAAGGATTCCTCCGTTCTGAAAGGTCGCTGATCCAGATGTGCGGAAGGGCAGCCAGAAATATAGCCGGAGAGGTCATCATGTATAGTGACATAATGACTCGGTCTATTAAGACCACTATCAATGAAACAAACCGTCGGAGGAAGATTCAAGGAGAGTATAATAAAAAGAATCACATTACTCCGGAAAGTATAAAAAAATCTATATCAACTATTTGGACGTCAATCTATGATGCGGATTATTATACAGTTCCTATTGTTGATGATAATAAAGAAGAGTTCACATCTTTAGCTGAGATACCACAGGTCATTTTGGACTTGAAAAAAGAGATGAAGCAGATGGCAGCCAACCTTGCATTTGAGAAGGCCGCAGAACTTAGAGACAGGATTAAGAGGCTGCAAAAGCTGGAATTGGATTTAAAAAATTGACCTGAACCAGGTTATATGTTGTCAATTATAGTTTGTACTATAACTCTTACTGCTTGTCTACCTACATCTTATACTTGCCAAAGTCTTCAGGAGACAGGTTTGCCAGGATCTCAGCCCACTTTTCCGATTCCTTATCTTTTTTAGCGACATCTCCTTCCTTCAAATCGATCTTCCTGGATTTTTCAATGACCTCATCACTGATGTAGATAGGGGAATCTGTCCTTAAGGCTATGGCAATAGCATCACTGGGACGAGAATCAATCACATAAGTCTTACCATCCATCTGGAGGTGTAAAGTGGCATAGAAGGTGCTTTCCTTTAAATCGTTAATCTCTATCTTGATTACATCAACATTAAGCGTTTGGAAAACATTCTTCAGCAAATCATGAGTCATGGGTCGCGGAAGCTGAATCTTTTCGAGTTCAGTGACGATTGCACTGGCTTCTAATATCCCGATCCAGATTGGAACTGCGGTCTTTTCCTCCAGATCCTTAAGGATAATGATAGGGGTGTTGGTAAAAGGATCAACTGTTAATCCCGATATTTTTACTTTTCTAAACATATGTCCCTCCATTTAATGAATTAGATTATTCTTTCATAAAATACCTAAAAAATCAAATTATCTCCCCCTTCAATGAATTTAGATATGCTTTCTTTATCCTTATAGGTACGATACGACCTGTTATAGCAGAGTCCCCCTCAAAATTAACTACTCTGTTTGATCTGGTCCTCCCGGTCAGACGCTCTGGATTTGTCTTGCTTCTGCCTTCTACCAATACTTCCTGTTCTTTACCCTCTAGCTCTATGTTCTTGGCCAAAGTGAAGAGCTTTTGGTATGCCTGGAGTATATGCAACCTTTTACCCTTTATACAGTCATCCACTTTTCCATGCAGACGCGATGCCTTTGTTTCGACCCTATCAGAATACTTAAATGAAAATAATCCATCAAACTTAACGATACGCATCAATTCAAGGGTCTTTTCAAAGTCCTTCTCAGTCTCTCCTGGAAATCCAACGATTATATCTGATGTTATACTTATATCCGGGCAAACTTTTTTTAGTTTTTCTACCTTTTCAATGTAGTCTTCTACTGTGTAGCCTCTTTTCATCGCTTGCAGGACAGAATTAGAACCGGATTGAACAGGCAGATGAATATGTTCACACAATTTGTCAAACTCTCCAAATAAAGAGATCAGCTCATCTGAGAGGTCTTTTGGGTGTGAGGTGGTAAATCGTATCCTCTTAATTCCTTTGATAGTATTTATTGAATGCAGTAAGCGATAAAAAGTCATCTCTTTATCCAGGCCCTTACCGTAGGAATTGACGTTTTGTCCAAGCAGTGTGACCTCTTTTATACCCATCTCTGATAATCTTTTGACCTCTTTTAGGATATCTTCACTTTTCCGGCTCATCTCCTTGCCCCGAACATAGGGGACTATACAGTAAGAACAGTAGTTATCACAGCCCTGCATGATTGTAACATAGGATTTTACCTTGCATTTTGAAGGGATAGAATATGCCTTGAAAATAGCGTCTGTATCGTAAAGTGTAGTTTCGCAAACCCTTCTATTTGTTTTTTTTACCTCTTCGATTAACTTCGGCAATTTATATATATTATGCGTTCCAAACACTATGTCCAGATAAGAGACCCGTTTAAGCAGCTTTTCCCCTTCTTGCTGGGCTACACATCCGCCAACGCCGATAATGAGTTTGGGATTTTTGTCTTTTAATTTTTTGAGCCTTCCCAGGGCGCTGTATACCTTATGTTCCGGTTTCTCTCTGATACTGCAGGTATTAAGTAAGATCAAGTCCGCCTCATTAATGTCATCTGTAGACCTATACGCATGGTCTTCCAGCATTCTCAGGATATTCTCAGAATCATGCTCATTCATCTGGCATCCAAAGGTACGGATATAGACATTCTCTCTTAAATCAGCAGTTTCAAATTGCATTTATGCCTTTCCCTGGCTTTAAAGAAAATATCACGTAACTACTCAGGTGGGTAGGCTGAAGACTGAAGACTGTTAGGAAAAATGGGAATACGGCTCATTTTGAAGCCATGTTTGATACGAAAACCTGCTCTCTCTCCACCAATGTGCGTCAATCGTGCTTTTCGGCCCCCTTCAGCCTGAGTACGTAAGTAGTCAAAATATCACAAATATAAACAGGATTTTGCCCAAAAAGAAATCCCTTTGAACAGGCATTAAGATTCTCTGTTCATAAGTCTTGCCCCTTCGTTTCTCAGGATAAACTCGGCGAAAGATAAGCGATTTCAACTGGTTGGACTCGAATAGCGTGTTTTGAAATATTCTTACGAGGGTCTTATCGTTGTTAAAAAATCTCTTGGACAAGACGAATTGGGATTCGGGCAATAGCCTTGTTATATTTAATCAATATATTATTAGGATATTATGAGAAGATGAAATTGTCAAGGTAAAAAATAGAGGAGTTATAATAGGCTAGGCTGTTTGGGGATAAAATTTATATATTTTGGTATTTTTGTTTTCCGATACTTCCTTTAATAATCTTGACCACTCTATCCAGATCTTCTTCCGTCATCGCAGTGCCGGAGGGCAGACAAAGCCCCCGCTCAAACATATCCTCTGCAACCTCACCGCCAATCTTCCGTGCCTTATATTTATTGTTTATTCGATTTGTTTTGCTCTTTGCACTCCAACATTCAATCTGGAATACCGGCTGTGTATGCATTGGCTTCCATACCGGCCTGGATTCAATATTTTCCGCTTCAAGCGCCAAGCGAACCTCCTCGCGGTTAGCGCCGAACTCCTCAGGCGTAATTAAAATCACAGTAAGCCACCTGCTGTTTGTCCCGTAAGCTGCCTCCGGCATAAACGCAATCCCAGGAATATCAACCAGCGTCATCTGATAAAATTCAAAAATTTCCCTTTTTCGTTTTACTCTCTCATCCAGTACCCTAAGCTGCCCTCTGCCAATAGATGCCAAAATATTACTCATCCGATAGTTATAACCGATTTCAGAATGCTCATAATGCGGAAATGGATCGCGTGCCTGCTGAGAAAGAAACCTGGCACGCTCGATAAGTTCCGCATCTTCCGAAGCCAGCATCCCTCCACCCGAGGTAGTAATGATTTTGTTGCCATTAAAAGAAAAGACCGCTGCCTTTGCCCCGAAACCCGCATGAACCTCCACTTCATTGAGCTTGCCAGCTTGCCAGCCTGCCAGCTTGCCAGCTGTTTTTCGCTTTGCCCCTAACGCTTCTGCTGAGTCAGCAATCACAGGGACACCAAACTCCTTACAAGCCCCCAGAATTCTTTCATAATCCGCACACTGACCATACAAATCAGTAGGTATAACCGCCTTGGGAAGCTTCCCTCTCTTTTTACATTTCGCAAGCTCTTCTGCCAGCAATCCAGGATCCATGTTCCATGTGGTCTCATCTGCATCGATGAAAACCGGTATTCCGCCCAGAAAGGTCACAGGACTGATGCTGCCTATAAAAGTAAGGGAAGATACAATTACTTCATCTCCCCCTCTCACACCCAAAATATGTAGGGCTAGATGCATTGCAGCAGTTCCGCTGCAAAGTGCTACGGCATGAGGAATCCCGATCTTTTTTGCAAAATCCAGCTCAAATGCATCCACCATTGGGCCTAAGGGTGCGATGTAATTGCTTTCAAAGGCCTCCTTTACAAACTGCATTTCCTCTCCAGACATATGCGGAGGTGAGAGGAACATGCGTTTTGAATCCGAATTTTGAGCAATCAACAATGTCTTTTCCTTTATTGATTAAAATCTGAGTCTGACCCTAGAGGAATAAACCTGCCCTGTAGAATTCCCATAGGGGTTAGCAAAACGAAATTCCACAGGGCATATGCAGTGATCCGGTAAAAAGGACTATACTGGATGGACAATGGTTAATTAATTGCATTGCCTGTTAACAATCCATTTTCTGTAAGGGATTTTACTTCTGTACATGTTTCAGGCGTATCTATCGCACTAAACAGAGAGCCATCGCGACGTATCCGTATAGACGATGCCCATCCCAATTTGGCAGGCGCATCAAAATCTTTAAAAGGATTGTCACCAATATAGACACATTCCTCTGGAGTACGACCGTTCTGTAACAAAAGATAGGCTTGTGGATTAGGTTTCCAGAATTCTTCCCCCAAATCGTCTGTAATGACAATCCTGCCAACATACTGTTCAAGATTCAGCGCCCGGATTTTTGCCCACTGTGCACAGGAATAACCGTCGCTTATTATGGCAAGGTCTTCTCGTCTTTGGCTGGTCAGGAATTTTTTTGCATCGGATTGTAATGAAATATCAGGGCGATGTGTACGATAGAGCTTTACAAAATATTTTACAAGATTATCATCAAAAATACCGAGGTCATGTAAGACAATATCGAAAATATTACCCTGCACACCGCTTTCAAATAAATACCAGGCGCGTTTAAAAAAGTCTTTGACATGTCGATGCTTCGTCAGCCATGCGTTTATAAAACTAAACCCGCTTCGCACATAATCACGCTCAAGATAGAGAGTGTCATCAATATCCAGTACATACAACATAGAATAACTCACAATTATTCAATAAAGACAGCCGAATCATACCGAAGCATTCTTAGGCCTTCTCGCCAGTTGTCATGATAGTCTGGAACTTCGCCGCAAAGATTCTGAAGAATCCATTTTGCAAAAGTTCCGCCTGCCCTGTCACAGATAGGATATCCGCCTCCGAATCGCGCATTGATCTCAAAAAGACTTGCATGATCCGTATCGTCAAGAAACCCCTGAAAACAGATACATCCATATATGCCTGGAAATACTTCGAAGAGCCTATCTGCAATTCGTCTAAATTCAGGCACTCGAAGGGTCTCAGCAAAGCAAACTTCACCTGCCCTCACAAACTTTCGAAAGTGTGGAACACAAGAGACGCACCCTTTTGATCTATCGTAAAAACAGTTGACTGTATATTCTTTATCTCTAAAAAATTCCTGTATAATATATAAATCTTTATCTTCGTCTTTCTTTATCAATTCATCCTGGGAGTCTACAATGGATGCTCCGTTGCTGCAGGAACCGTCTCGCGGTTTCATAAAAAGGGGAAATTTCAAATTTTGCAAATCATTTAATGCACTGCGCAGACTCCATGTGCGAGGCGTTGGTATTCCATTTTCTTTCAACAGGCGTGCAGTCATCTCTTTGTCTCGTGTCATACGAATAAACTCTTCAGAAGAAATAAGAATTTCAGTTCCGTTCTCAAGAAAAAGATCACTGTTTTCCGTATAGCCAATCAACTCGGTATCAATCGTAGGTATAATGAGATCAACGTGATGCTTTTTACAGATGCCCAATACTTTTTTCAAAAAGTCCGGGGAAGTGCAGCGGGGGACTTTATATGTATAGTCAGCCACCTGACACGCAGGACTCCATAATGGGTCCATATCGATCGTAATTACTTCGAGATCATATTCAAGCTCTTGAGCAGCCCGTCTGAAACAATTGATCAGCTCCACTCTACGGCCAACTGATGAAAATAATAACCGAATCAAATTTTCACCTTTTATATTATCTTTATTAGCAAGTTACAAATACCGATCTTCACACTCAGTAGCGGCATAGCTGACTCACTGTTATTTACTGCATACTCCCCAAAAACTCCTCCATTGTAGCATGCCCTTCCTGGCAGATCCCTTCCCTTTTTATCACCTTCCATATTGTCATCCCAATAATCTTCAAATCCAACCAGAGGGACTGATGATCCACATAACAAACATCCAGACTGAATTTTTCCTCCCACTCAATGGCATTCCGCCCTTTCACCTGTGCCAGTCCGGTAATCCCTGGCTTTACCTCATGACGCCGCGCCTGCTCTGGCGTGTACCTATCCAGATACTCTATGAGCAACGGCCTTGGGCCTACTAAGCTCATATTACCTTTCAACACATTTATCAGTTCCAGAAATTCATCCATACTTGTTTTCCGTAAAAAAAGCCCCAATTTCGTTAACCTTTCAGCATCCGAAAGAAGTTTACCCTTCTCATCACGGGCATCCGTCATGGTGCGAAATTTATAGATTGTATAGGGCCTCCCATACAGGCCGGGACGAATCTGCCGAAATATGACCGGCATCCCGATCTTTTTGTACACGAGTAATCCTATAACAACAAGAACAGGGGAGATTATGATCAGTAAAGGAATGGCGATTGCCAGATCAAGGATGCGTTTCATATATCAGAGATCCATTGATTTTATATCTAGTGTCCATCCATAAATGGCCCTTTTGCCCAATCTCTGTGTCAGGCTCAGATTTTAATCCTCGAAATATGTCAATATATTCCTGCGGTTAAAATCTTCGCCTTCCTTGACCTTGAA